>CAZBPR010000013.1:0-37424 GCA_964493825.1 uncultured Dactylococcopsis sp. | reverse complement strand
CCCTCTCCTAAGAAACTGAATCAGTTGAAGGCTTGGGAATGACTTCAAAGCCAAGAGAATCAGCTTTTTTCTTAAGATTGTTAAGGAGTCGCTCTTGATACTTTTGTTCATAGTAATCAATGCCAGGATCAACATAACTCTGACCGCTTGTCCAAAGAGAATAGAAAATTCGTGCCAGCTATAAAAGCGCGATCGCGCTTATCTTGGTATAAATTGCTGTCCAAGGTTGTTCTAATGCCGAAACTAAAAATTTATGAATTGAGGTAAAGTTGATTTCCTGCATCTTTTTTAGCTATTGAATCAGCAATTTATTATTATTGCGTCCTCATTCTGGTTTGCGCCTTAAGACCAAACTTTCGTTAAGTTTAAAGTGAAATTTGGTAAAATATTTTCTCCGGATAGGGAAGCGGGTCCATTCAGAATTTCTGTTTCTTTTCCCGGACAATATACTTCAACTGTTTTCTGTTTTTGATTAATTAACCAACCAAGCTGACAGCCAGTTGCAATGTATTCTTGCATTTTTGCTTGCACATGCTTTAAATTGTCTGTTGGAGACAGAAGTTCAATGACAAAATCAGGACAAAGGGGAATAAATTTGGCTCTTCTAGAATGGCTATGACAGTTTAATAAAAATCAGAGGAACGGTCAGCCCCATTGGGAAGACTAAAGCCGGTGGAAGAATCAAAAACTTCTCCCAATTGTGTTTGTTCGTTCCATAGCCCAATTTGTACAATTAAACTGGCATTTTTACGTCCTGTTTCTCCACCAGTTGGCGACATAATCACTAAATTTCCAGTTGCAGTCCGTTCTAATTTTAAGTCCGGATTATCCTGATAAATTTGATAAAATTGCTCCCGACTTAATTCAATGACTGAGTCTAAATTGAGCGTGAGTTGAGACATTTTTCCTAGAACTTCCCGCTTTTACTTTTAATTATAGGCAAGCTATTCCAGTCATTTTGATGCAAATCCGGAAAAGGTTTTGATGGAAGGAGCGGTTGTTCCTCCCATCAGAAACAGTTGCTTTGTCTAAACCACAAAATTAACAAGTTTTCCGGGAACCACAATCACTTTTTTCACCTCTTTTCCTTCCAAATACCGTTTTGCTGCATCGGACTCTCGGGCATAGGTTTCCAATTGTTCCCGACTGGCATTAGCGGGTACGGGAATGGTGCCGCGGGTTTTGCCTTTAATTTGAATCACGAGATTAATTTCATCCACGGTTAAGGCATCGGGATCCGCTTCTAACCAGGGTTGATGATGAATTGAGTCTTCATGTCCGAGGGCGTGCCATAATTCTTCTGTAAGATGGGGAGCAAAGGGGGCAAGTAATTTCACAAGGGCTTCAATTCCTTCTTGATAAACGGGGGAATCTTTGCATTTTGCGTCATTCAGAGCATTATTGAGCTTCATTAACTCGGAAACTGCAGTATTAAACTGATAATCTCCTTCTAAGTCTTCAGAAATCGATTTGATGGCAGTATGAATCGCACGGCGTAAGTCTTTTTCCTCTTTCGAGAGATCGCCGTTATTTTTGGGTTTGATTTCGGAAGCGCGATCGACAAACTCCATTACTAAACGCCAGACTTTATTGAGGAAGCGAAATTGTCCTTCGACATCGGCACTATCCCATTCCAAATCTTTTTCGGGTGGGGCTTTGAAGAGGATAAACATCCGCGCCGTATCCGCTCCATATTTATCCAAAACTTCCAAAGGATCGACACCATTATATTTTGACTTCGACATCTTCTCGTAGAAGACAGAAAGTTCATCACCGGTATTGGGGTCTTTCGGATCCTCTGCATTCACCTGTTGGGGTGGGATATATTTGCCAGTTTTAGGGTTTTTGTAGGTAATTGCCTGAACCATTCCCTGAGTCAGTAACCGTTGGAAGGGTTCATCACAGTCTAAAAGTCCTCTGTCTCGCAAAACTTTCGTAAAGAAACGAGAGTACAATAAGTGCAAAATGGCGTGTTCAATCCCTCCTACATATTGATCCACGGGCATCCAGTCATTGACTTTTTCTTTGTTAAAGGCTTCCTCGCTATTATTGGCATCAGTGTAGCGGAGAAAATACCACGAGGAGTCAATGAAGGTGTCCATGGTATCGGTTTCGCGTTTTGCCGGTTCCCCACAAGAAGGACAAGGGACATTTAACCAGCTTTCCAGTTGCGTGAGAGGAGATCCACCACGTCCGGTAAATTCCACGTTTTCTGGGAGTTCAACGGGTAAATCTTCATCGGGAACGGGAACGGCTCCACAACTGGGACAATGGATAATGGGAATCGGTGCGCCCCAATAGCGTTGACGGGAAATTAACCAATCTCGGAGGCGATACTGAATTCTTGCTTTCCCCCAGCCTTGTTTTTCGGCATAGTCGATAATAGCTTGTTTGCCTTCGACAGAATTCATGCCATCAAACTCACCGGAATTGATCATGGTTCCCGGTTCAGTATAGGCATTTTCTAATGTCTCACTGGCGTCTTCGCCTTCTGGAACAATCACCTGTTTGATCAGCAGTTGGTTTTGGGTGGCAAACTGAAAATCGCGGGCATCGTGGGCGGGAACGCCCATGACAGCACCTGTTCCATATTCATAGAGGACATAATCGGCGATTAATATCGGGATTTCTTCGCCAGTGAAGGGGTTAATGGCTTTTCCACCTGTGGGAATGCCGCGTTTCGGCTTATCTTCGGCGGTACGTTCTAACTCACTTTCGTTACTAACTTCCTGAATAAAAGCTTCTACAGCCTCTTTTTGGTCAGCTGTCGTCACTTGCGGAGTGAGGGGGTGTTCCGGTGCAAGAACCACATAAGTGACCCCATAAATCGTATCAGGACGGGTGGTGAAGACACCAATTTTATCTTCTCTTCCCACCACAGGAAATTCGAGATATGCCCCCACGGATTTCCCGATCCAATTTTCTTGCATGAGTTTAACGCGATCGGGCCAGCCAGACAGTTTTTCTAAATCGTTCAGCAGTTCTTCAGCATAAGCAGTAATTTTCAGGAACCACTGTTTGAGCAGTTTCCGTTCGACTTTCGCCCCACTACGCCACGATTTTCCTTCACCATCCACTTGTTCATTCGCAAGAACCGTTTGGTCAATGGGGTCCCAGTTCACCGCGGACTCTTTCTGATAGGCAAGTCCGGCTTGGAAAAACTGGAGAAAAATCCATTGCGTCCATTTATAGTAGTCGGGAGAACAAGTTGCCACTTCCCGACTCCAGTCGAGGGATAATCCCAATTGCTGGAGTTGTTGTTTCATCTGCTGAATATTCTGATTGGTCCATTGGGCAGGATGAACGCCACGATCAATGGCTGCATTTTCTGCGGGTAAACCAAAGGCATCCCAGCCCATGGGATGCAAAACCCGATACCCCTGCATCCCCCGCCATCTCGCCATGACATCAGTGATTACATAGTTACGAACGTGACCCATATGGAGGTTCCCCGAGGGGTAAGGGAACATAGAAAGGGCATAAAATTTCGGTTTACTTTTATCTTCTGAGGCTTGATCCGCTTGGGTTTCTAACCAATACTGTTGCCATTTCGGTTCGATGTCGGCGGGGTTATATCGGGATGCACTTGCCATGATCTGCGACTTATTTTCGATGATTTCAGCATTTTCATATTTTAGAGCATCGTTTCGCGCGATCGCGCAATTACCTTCTACTTTTATCTGGCGTTTTTTAGATTCTTCAAGTCTTAGAGGATCAAGTAGCTATTCAATAGGATTTGAGAAGAAATCGAATCGCCAAAAATGACAATCAATTCTAGATTCTACAGGAGTAAAATCTAGTATCAATAATGAAAGAGAGAGAAAACCAAATACACTTACGACTCCCTCTCTCTTAATTTCTAAACCAATGATAATTGTTCTGAACAATTAATTATGATTGTTCCCAAAGCTGGCGAATTTTTCCTGGTAATGCTTCCGCAATTTCTTGGATTCGTTCTTGGGATAATTCATCTTTGGTTGCCGAAAAAACGGCATTAATGGCTACTTCTGGTTCAATCCCTCGTTGTAGTCCACCTTCTTGACGAATCCGGAATAAAAACGTTTCATCATCAATATTTAAAACCGGACGCAGACGGCTTAAAAAAGCAACAATCGGGTTCGTATCTTTCCACAATCCAGAAATATCATCTTGTAAAGATTGATCATCACTGCTGGCTGCCCTTTCTCCTTTGAGTTCTTCAAAAACACGATCTGCTGCCTCTGTAGTCATCAAGTCGCGCATACTGCGAAATACAACTTCGGAAAGATCTCTGGCATCAAAAATATCGTCAACCCCAGCTTTAATTTTCACCTTTTCTAAAAAAGGTTGGTTCTCAGAAGCAATCGGGCTAGTTGGTCCTCGTTTGAGTGCTTGAGGTTTCTTTTCTTCCATATTTTTCAGCATTTGTTTTCCTTTTTCGGTTAACTTGGCTTGTTTAAACCGAACGAGATGGGGCAGTGGACCATCTTCTGCACCGAGTGTATTGGCAACCCGAAATTCTTCTACTTGTTCTGGGTTGACGACATCAGGAACATCTTCTTGCGTGGCATAAGCATTCCCTTCAAATTCTGCTTCAATGTATTCTTTTTGATTGAGATAATCTAAATGCCCTAGAAGATCCGCTTGCGTAATTTCGCGACCAGCAAAGTCCGTTTCGGTAAAGGAAACTTCCTTCCCTTCATTGCTTTCGTAAGCAGATTGACCGATTTTTTCCAGTAAGATATACATGATATCTTCTCGTAAAGCAATTGTCATAACTTCTTTCCAAACTCTTCTAATTTTGATATATGTAACTATGCTGGTGCATCGGTAACTCGGCTGGACAATGATGGTTGGAAGCCAACGGTTGCTGACTGCGCCAGCTTATGTGTCAATTTACTCTCGTTTCAATGTCGCTGCATCTTTCATTGGACACAATTACTAAAGCCAATCAATCTAGCAGTGATAATGAACTGGAGTTCACGGTTGGTTGCCGATTCCTAACTTCATGTCGCGATGATGGGGCTGCCAGAGATGATCGGTTTCTGGGCCAGAAGGAATAATTCCGCCGGGATTAAGGGGAAATAAGTTGCCATAATAGTCTCGTTTGACGGCTTCAATATCGCAGGTTTCTGAAACTCCAGGCAATTGGTAGAGATCACGTAAGTAAGCATCTAGATTCGGATAGTCGCGGATGCGGCGGCGGTTACATTTGAAAAGTCCGAAATAAGCAGCATCAAAGCGGAATAAGGTTGTAAATAATCGCACGTCCGCTAAAGTGAGGCGATCGCCGCAAAGATAACGGTTGTTGTCCAAAGTCAATTCAATTTCATCAAGGGTGGAAAATAGTTCTTCACAGGCGCGATCATAGGCTTGCTGGGTTTGGGCAAACCCGCAGCGATACACGCCATTATTCACTGCCGGATAAATTTTGGCGTTCCACGCTTCAATTTGAGTCTGCAATTGTTCAGGATAGAGATCGAAATCTGGATGAGTTGCGAACTCGTTGAATTCACGATTAAGCATGACAATAATTTCAGAACTTTCATTATTGACAATCACTTGATTTTTACTATCCCACAATAGGGGAACGGTTGAACGCCCTTCATAGCCAGGTTGTGCCCTTTGATAAAATTCTGCCAAACTACGACAGCCTGCTTCGGGTTGCTCAAATACCCAACCCCCTTCTACGGGTGAAGGCTGGAGTGTAGTTACTGAGATGGTCTCTTGTAATCCTTTTAACGCTCGGACGACTAAAGTGCGATGAGCCCACGGGCAACTCATCCCCACATAAAGTCGATAACGTCCAGATTCAGAAGGAAACATTGAATTGCCGATTGCTTCGCGAAATTCGCTGCTTGGGCGGATGTAGGCTCCCTCGCGATCGCGCGGCGCTAGGTTTGACATCATGATTTTCCACATTGTCGTCCAAACGAACTGACCGGCACGGATAACAAATTTAGGGGGAAGAGATTTACCCATTTTTATTGCTCCAATATCTCTATCTGCGATCCTACAACGCTGGTCTGTTTCAGTGAATTAATCCGCAAGTTGAGTTCTTTAATTAACACTCATGATGCGCTGACGGATCCAAGCGATTCCCTCACCAATTCATTTGCAATTGTTTTACCGGGAAAAGGGATGGCGATTCTGGAATAATGCATCACTCATCGCGATCACGCTGGGTGACAGTTTCCCCGGAATTCGATTCCGGGTGCGGCAGTGCCTTCTGCGGTCAGAAAATACCTAATCACCGCATCCAATTACGCCGGATGAGAAAATAACGCTTTCTTAATTCTCGCCATAAGGGATGAGTTTGGTAATACCAATCATCCCATTGTTGTACGGCTTTTGAGATTAACTCGGAGATACTCGGTGCAGGAAATGAGACAGTGGCTAATTGTTTTATCTTAATCTTTTTCGCCCTCGCGATCGCGATTAAACTGACTAAACTGTCAGCATTCTTCCCTAAAATATGTCCCCCTAAAATTTCACCATTTTTATGGACAATTATTTTGAGTAATCCTGATGTTTCTGATTGGACAATATTGAGGAAATTCGTCTTAAAATACTCTTCAATTACAACCACTTTTTCACCAAACTTTCGTTTGGCTTGTGCTTCTGTCATTCCCACTCGGGCTAAGGGTGGATGGGTTGATATTAGACAAGGAATATCCTGATAGTTCACCAGATAGCGAGGAAAAAATAAAATATTTTTCAGCGCAATTTCTGCTTCGTACTGACCTAAATTGAGAAAAGAATAGCCACCCATAACACTGCCACAGGCATAAATTTTCGGATGGGTCGTTTGTAGCTTTTCATTGACCATTAAACCGTATTTTTTCGGCTTAACATTCACTCCTTCTAAATTTAACCCCTCTAAATTGGGTGCTGTTTCCGGAACAATTATTAATTCATCTGTGGTTATCGCATTTTTGCCCAATTGTAGCCATTTTTCCGTTTGAATTTGCTTGCAGTCAGAAAGAGGACTTGACTTGAAAAGACGGATGCCATCTGCTTCGAGTTGGGTTTGTAATAAATAACTAATGGTGCGATCTTCGGTGGGAAAAAGTCGAGACTTTTGAATAGCTAATGTAATATTTTTTTTCAGTCTTGCTAAATTTTGAGCGAGAGTAATCGCAGACGGGCGATCACCAACAATGGTTAAATTTTGCGGTAAGCTTTCTAAGTCCTGCTTTTTTCTTAAATCACTGACTGTCAAATACCCCATCTGGAATAAATTAGGGATGTCAGGAAACAGGGGAGTGGTTTCCGTCGCGATTAGATAACCACGGGCACGCAACGCTTCCTCCTTCACGACAAAAGCTGGTTGAGGTAAGCGGCAAAATTCTCCTTTCCCCTCAATGACATCAACGCCTTGCGCCGCTAATTTCCCTAAAGCGGTTTCTTCTTGAACGACCTCAATGACTTCTTCTGTCCATTGTTGATAGGTGGTGATTGGCAGGGTTTCTAAAGGCTGGAGATTTCCCCAGTATTCAGCAATTTGTGTTAACTGCGTGAGGGTAAAATTATAAAGCCAGTTCGCTTCTGCACAGAAGGAAATTTCTTGTGTGACAAGGGCAACTCGCGCTTCCCATAAAACCGCCATCAGCGCGGCATATCTCCCCACTGGCGTATTGCCAATAACAATTACATCGTATTTCATTATTTGTTAGTCATTGGTCATTAGTCATTAGTCACTGGTTACTGGTCACTGGTCACTGCTACAAGGGCTTGTTGCAGTTTCTGATTTTCTTCGGGGTGACGAATCGCGATGCGGAAATAGTCCTCACCCAATTCGGGAAAGCTGAGACAATCACGGATGAGAAGTTGAGAGTGTTTCAGCAGTTCGGCTTGCAATTGAGAGGCACGAAGATCGGTGGCGACCAGAAAGAAGTTTGCTGCGGTAGGAAGAGGGGATAAGCCAGGAATGTTTTTTAAATCGTGATACAAGCGTGATCGCGCTGTGGTTAGCCATTGCCACGTTTGTTCTTGAAAAGTCGTATCTTGAACAACAGCCATCGCGGCTGCCTCGGCTAAGCTATTTACCGACCAAGGATCACGCCATTGCTGCCACTGTTGTAATCGTTTGGGATGAGTAAGCGCATAACCGATGCGCAGTCCAGGCAGGCTATAAAATTTCGTCAGCGATCGCAGCACAACCAAATTGGGATAGTGTTCCACATCCGCAAGCAAACTTTCTTGGTCATCGGGCGGTAAAAAATCCATAAACGCCTCATCCACCACGACTAAAGCAAACTGCTCTAAATAAGGCAAAATTTCCCTTCGAGAGAACAGTTGACCGGTGGGGTTATGGGGGTTATTTAATAACAGCCCACAATTTTTTGTCGCTGGTGGATCGAAACCCAATGGTTGCTTCTGCATGGGGTTTTGCAGCATTCCCACGACGTCAAGCGCCCAGGGCATCATTTTTGCCCCAAACGCCTTTAAAGCGCGTGTATAGTCACGAAATCCCGGTCTTAATACGTAAACTGTATCTAATTCAGCAAGTTCTCGACCAACCCAAGTCAGTAATTCTGCTGCCCCATTTCCTGGTAAAATCCACTCGGATGTTAAATCATGCCATTCTGCCAAGATTTCCCGGAGTTGGGAATAACTAGGGTCAGGATAGTGTTTTAAGTGATGAAGCCCCCTTTGGATCGCACTGATCGCACTATCAGGAGGACCAAGGGGGTTAATGCTAGCGGAAAAATCCAATATCACGGAGGGAGAACATCCCGCAATTTGGGCTGCCCAATTTAAGTTCCCTCCGTGTATTGGTCGTGTCATGATCGTTTGACGAAATTAGGGGTGATTACTTTTTATCTTCAGGTGCAACGCGTTCTTTAAACAGTTTCCCAGCAGAAAAAGCAGGAACAGAGGTTGCAGGAATTTCCATTTTATCTCCTGTTTTAGGGTTCCGCCCTTCCCGTGCTTTCCGTTCGCGCCGTTCAAAAGAGCCAAAGCCTACTAAGGTTACTTTTTCCCCTTCCGATACTGCTTCCATAATGGTTTCGAGGGCAGCAGTGAGGACAGCGTCCGCTTGCTTTTTCGTCACAGTTGCGCGATCAGCAATTTTATCAACTAAATCACCTTTATTCATTGTTAATCTCCTAATTTGCGAGTGTTTCTCTACAATAACTACAGATTGCTTGCTCAGAGCAAGTTTTCTTTGCATTTACTAACATAGACGCCTAACAAGGCAATAGATAAAAGCCTAGGATACTTGTATGTTCTATGTTTCACTGCATTATTCTAAACTCTGATTGCCCATTGTGGATCGTCAGAACCATTAAATGATCTACATTTCGGGTTTTTTTTACGTTTTGAAACTTAAATTGTGATTGATATTACTAAAAGATAACAATTGCATCCGATTTCTTGACAATTTTACTATCTCCTATTCAAGATTTTTGTCTTTATCCACTGTGCGTCCCCAAGCATAATTGATCTACAAGTCCTCACACCTTGAGGAACTCTTACCCACTGCTTGAAGGTTAAGTTTGCCGAATGACTGTTCTCTTACCTGCTGTTGTTCCCGTAGCGCTGATTATTTTGATTGGCGCGATCGCGCAACGTTATCTCTCCCTTGACCGCTCAACGCTTTCCCAACTTGCCCTCTATATTCTGATTCCTGCTTTGGTGGGAGATAAGTTATATCGCACCACTGTCTCTCCCCAAGGAGTAATGGGATTAGTGGCTGGCTTCGTCATTACTTCTGCTTTGCTATATTTGATGGTGTTAGGGATGAATTATTGGGCAAAACCGCCGGCAGCAGTTGGAAAAAGCTTGCTAGCAACTACGATCTTTGGCAATGTGGGCAATTTAGGGCTGCCTCTCAATAGTTTTGCCTTTGGCGACGGAGGGTTAGAACGAGCAATTATTTGCTTGATTACCTCGGCAATTCTTTTATTTGGGGTTGCCCCTGCTGTCATTAAAGGGGGAGGCTGGCGTTATGGCCTTAGTATGACCCTAAGACTACCCTTATTCTGGGCAATGATTGCCGGCATTACCTTTCATCTGCTGCAAGTGGAATTTCCCTATCGTTTAGATGTCGGTATTGAACAGTTGGGACGATCATCTATTCCCATTGCCTTACTCATTTTAGGAATGCAGTTGGCCAGTACTCGTTTTGCGTTGGGAAAATACGAACTGTTGGCATCGGGGTTACGATTATTGGTTGCTCCCGCGATCGCGCTGGGTGTGGGACTTACCTTAAAATTGACCGGACTCGATCTAAAAGTCTTAGTGCTACAAACGGCGATGCCAGCTGCGGTTAATACTGTCTTGATGGTGGGAGAATTTGGCGGCGAAGCCGATCGCACTGCCCGGACAGTGGTCGTTTCTACCTTGTTCAGTTTTATTAGTTTACCCCTAATTTTGTGGATTCTGACCGAACTGGTGGGCTAGCCAATGGGGATAAGCCGCTGTTTCTTCTTTGGTGAAGGTTTCTGGGCAATTTTGACCCACTTCCCACACGATTTGATCCAAACTGTCTTGATCCCCGGTACTTTCTAAACCAAAAGTCCACCAATTTTGCTCTTGGACGCGCAGTTGGGTTAATTCCACATTACAAAATGCTTCCGGTGATAAAACAAATTGACGTTGTAATCGCACTTTTTCCACTGCCACCCAAGCCGGATCTTGCGGTAAAAAGCCTTGCATACTTTCGGCTTCACACAGCCACTTCACCCACTGTTCGATGATCCCCTGTCCTTGTTGCGGTACATCAACCAGGGGCAATTGTTGTTCTCGCCACTTCACTTCTAACCGTCCTTGGCGAAACTTGATATTCAAATAATCACAGGGCGAGCTCAGCTTTAAATACCAATCAGTGCGAGTTTCTGTTTCCCCTAATCGTTTCCCAGGGCAATCTTGATTAAACCAGCGACTGATTGCCAGTGGAACTTCTCCCTGCTTAAACCAACGTATTTCTAGTGTTCTTAACACCTTGACTTCCTCCATTCATTCAGTATTAAGGAATGATAACGATTCAGCATCAGGGGTTGCCTGAATTGAAGCTGGATCTGCTATCCTATACTTCATACCTTTTTATTGAACTAAATTTGCAATAATTAGCAGAAGCAAAAACGTTTATCATGTCACAACAAGCCCTTTGGATCAGTGTTAGTCCCACTCTCAAGCGATTCCACCGCCCCTTACAAACTTATCTTTCCCGTCAATTAACCCTGCAAGAATGGGCCTATCAGCAAGCAGAAGATGAACCGTGTACCTTAGATATTCCCCTCACCTTATTGCATGATTATCTCAAAAATTCGAGTCATCGGGTCCATCTACTCGGACACAGTACCGGTGGCGTCGTCGCCTTTCTCTATGCCCTACGTTATCCAGAACGGGTGCAATCGCTGACCCTATTAGGCGTTGGGGTTAATCCTTTAATTGACTGGCACGCCCATTATTATACGTATCGTCAACTTTTATCTGCCTGTAGTCAGGAAATTGTCTTAGCGCAAATGGTACGAGCTTTATTTGGAGGGCAAGATCAAAAGCGCACCAAAGGTTTTGTCAACCTCTTAGCAGGGGATTTACAAGCGACGCCTTCTCCCCACTCTCTGATGCAACGGAGTCGCCTCCAAGCCGAAACAATTTCCTCTCCCTTACTTGTCTGTGGCAGTCAAGATGACGTCATTGTTGATCCTAATGCCCTCAACGGTTGGAAAAATTACTTTAAGCCCACTGATCGCACTTGGGACTATCCCACGGGACATCACTTCTTTCATTATTATCATCCCCAGCCCGTGGGAGATGCTATTCTCGATTTCTGGCAAAGTGTGGCATCAAACAGCAGCGCAATTGAAGAAACCGTAAAAATCGATTAAAAGTAAAATTTAGGATAAATCTTTGACAAGTGATCCGGAACTCCCCAATAATAAAGGGGTGATAAAAACTCATGGGCAATGCCAATAACTCGGTTTTAATCCGAAAGCGCTGCTCAAAGCAATGATGCTGTTAATCAACTTAAATATGAAAATTGCCACCTGGAATGTCAACTCAATTCGCACTCGCAAAGACCAAGTTTTTAATTGGTTAAAGCAGCATAAAGTGGATGTTCTCTGTTTACAAGAAACAAAAGTGGTTGATGAAGATTTTCCGAGAACACCCTTTGAAGAATTAGGTTATTTTGTTTACGTTTCTGGACAAAAATCATATAACGGTGTAGCAATTTTTAGTCGGCAATCTTTAGACTTTCCGACGGCTGGGTTTAGCCCAATTTTGGGTGAAGAAATAGTCGGCATTTACGATGAACAAAAACGGGTGATTAGTGGCGTCATTAATGGAATTCGCGTTGTTAATCTGTATATTCCGAATGGCGGGAGTATTGGTAGTGAAAAATACGAATATAAACTGGCTTGGTTTGAGATTTTAAAGCAATATCTTCAGACATTAATGACAGAAAGCGAAATTTGTGTGTGCGGTGATTTTAATGTTGCCCCTGAAGACCAAGATATTTATGATCCTACAGGTAAAGAAAACCATATTATGTCCTCTCCCCCTGAACGAAAAGCATTAGAAATGATCAAGGCATTAGGCTTCCAAGATGCCTTTCGTAAGTTTAATCATGAGGGCGGACATTATAGTTGGTGGGATTATCGGACGCGTGGATTTTCTAGGAATCGAGGTTGGCGCATTGATCATCACTTTTTAACAAAAGAGCTGTATGAAAAAGCAACAAACTGTTGGATTGATATCGTTCCTCGTCAACAAGAAAAACCAAGCGATCATACCCCTGTTATTGTCGAACTTTAAATCAAAATATCCCCTGATGTTCGTAATTATCGTATCGAATTTTTATGGGGCGATTGATTATTTCTAGAAAACAACTGTCACGAGATTGTTCCCTTCTCTACGTTCTCTGAGCAACTGTGATGAGAGCGATTTCGCAACAACCGTAAAATGACTAATAATCATCCTTTTGATTGTTGAACTTTAATCCGGAGTTAAAGTAACCTTTGCATAATATATATAGAATTAAACAGTTACGATAGGAAGTGAAATGTTTCTAGTTACTGGTGCAACCGGACAAATTGGACGACGGGTTATCCGTTTGTTGCGGGAAGCAGAAGAACCGGTTCGAGCCTTCGTCCGCTTAGAGTCTAACTATAGTGAAATTGAACAACGCGGTGCAGAAATTTTTATAGGCGACTTAACGAAAGAAAAAGATATTGCTAAAGCCTGTCAAGGGATTAAATATATTATTAGTGCTCATGGCTCCGGGGGCAATGCCCAAACTCTTGATTATCGCGCAAATATTGATTTAATTGATCATGGGAAAACCCAAGGTGCGGAACACTTTGTCTATATCTCTGTGTTAGGGGCACAACGAGGGTATGAAGACTCACCGACGTTTAAAGCCAAACGGGAAGTTGAAAAATATTTGCAAAATAGCAACTTAAACTACACAATTTTGCAACCGTCAGGACTGGCTTCCGATTTAATTCCCTTAGCCGAACGCTTTCGGGATACAGGCTTGTATGTGATTATTGGCGATCCGAAAAATCGAACCTCGATTGTGAGTCCCGATGATTTAGCCAAAATAGCAATTAACTCAGTTCGGATGGATGCCGCAAAAAATCAAACTTTCCCAGTCGGCGGACCTGAAATTCTGAGACGAGAGGAAATTCCACAAATTTTGAGTCGCATTTTCAACCGAGATCCATTGCTGGTGAATGTTCCCCTATTCCTACTCGATACAATTCGGGATGGGGTGGGATTATTTGATCCGGATACGCAAAAATCTCTAGGAACGCTACGCACCTTATCCGCCAATGAATTTTTCTGTACCGAAGCGGAGATCAATGAGCTGGAAACGACGTTTAACATGAAAATGGAGTCTCTAGAAAGTTTTATCACTCGCTATTTAGGGACTTAAAATGAACAAGCAGACAAGGAATGTTGGACAGAAACAATGGATAGCAACAATTGGATCAAACAATTGCTCATGGTTGGGGTAGGAACCACGTCCCTGGTAGCAGAAAAATTGCGAGAAGTGAGCGAACAATGGGTGAGAGACGGTAAAATTAACCCTGAGCAAGCGCGGGAGTTTGTGGATGACTTAATGAAGCAAATTCAAACGGAACAGGGAAATTTTGAAGAACAGATGGAACGTCAAATGCGGAATGCTTTGCAAGATTTCGGCGTTCCTCGTCAAAGTGAATTGGATGAGTTGCGAGGACGGATTGATCGGATTGAACGTCAAATCAGGGAGTTAGAAAATCGATCCTGGCGTTAACTATATCAGGTAGGAGGCAATTTAATGCGAGAAATTTTAGTCAGTTTTGGCGTTCTAGTGGTTTGTGTTTTGGTGCTCATTGCAGCACAGATCGTGGATCAAGGCAAACAGAATAGCGCGATGGCATCTCCCCTTTCTGCATCCACTATGACTGAGGCTTCTGAGTCAGGAACCCTAGTTGCTCTCAGTTTAGAGGACGTGGCAGAAAAAGAAGATGTCAAAACCACAGAGTCAGGACTGCGTTATGTTGATATAGAACAAGGAGAAGGAGCAACCCCAAAAGAAGGACAAACGGTCGTCGTTCACTATACCGGAAGTCTCGCTGATGGCACAAAATTTGATAGTTCGCGCGATCGCGATCGGCCTTTTTCTTTCAAGTTAGGAGAAGGACAAGTCATTAAAGGTTGGGAAGAAGGAATTTCTACCATGCAAGTGGGGGGTCGTCGCCAACTGATTATTCCACCAGAATTGGGCTATGGTCAGCGGGGGGCTGGTGGTGTGATTCCTCCCAATGCGACACTTATTTTTGATGTGGAATTATTAAAAATTTCATCTTAAATAAGCAGTATTGTAGAGACGTTCCTATTGAATGTCTCTACAGATCGGATTCATTATCGTATCGTGCCATATTCCGAAATTCTGTCAGTTCCGCGTTGAAAATGAGTTTGACGGTGCCGGTGGGTCCATTGCGGTGCTTGGTAATAATTAATTCTGCTAGATCGCGATCAGGCGTATCTGGGTTGTAATAGGCATCTCGATACAGCATCAGTACTAAATCGGCATCTTGTTCTATGCTCCCGCTTTCTCTCAAGTCAGACAGCATAGGACGTTTATTAGTTCGCTGTTCCACCCCCCGACTCAACTGAGAAAGGGCAATCACTGGGGTTTTTAATTCCCGTGCGAGGGTTTTCAGACTGCGGGTAATGCGAGATAGTTCTTGCACCCGATTATCTCCTCCCCCTTCCATCAACTGTAAATAATCGAGCAAGACTAATCCTAGTTGTCCATGTTCGGCTTGTAACCGTCGCGCTTGCGAGCGCATTTCCATCACGGTCAGGGTTGCTGTATCATCAATGAAAATGGGAACCTCAGAAAGAGTACCGATCGCGCTACTGAGTTTCTGATAATCTTGTTGGCTTAAACGCCCTGAACGCAGTCGATTACTTTCAATTTTCGCTTCACTGGCCAGTAGGCGCTGACTCAATTGTTCTTTCGACATTTCCAAACTAAATAGCGCCACGGGTGAGTGATAAGTGCCGGCAATATTACGAGCAATATTTAAACCGAATGCCGTTTTTCCCATGGAAGGGCGTCCCGCCAAAATGATTAAATCGGACGGTTGCAAGCCACTGGTCATGCTATCTAAATCATAAAAGCTACTTTTGAGTCCGGGGAGTTGGTCTTGATAATAAAGTCCCTCAATTTGATCGTAGGTTTCAATCAGCGTTTCGCTCAGAGGAACTAAGCCTGATTGTGGGCGTTCTTGAGTAATGGCGAAAATACTTTGTTCGGCGCGATCCAAAATTGTGTTTAGTGCTTCAGTGGTGTCATATCCGAACTGCACAATTTTATGTCCGGCATTAATCAGTTGACGCCGGAGATATTTATCGAGAACCAGTTGGGCATACCCATCGATATTAACCGCAGAGACCGTTCGGTCTGCTAGTTGGGCTAATTTGGCTTTTCCTCCTACTTTATCTAATAATTCTTGGTCAGCGAGCCAGGTGCTGAGATTCATTAAGTCTGTGGGTTTCCCTTGGGTTTGTAGCGCGATTGCGCCTTGATAAATGGTTTGGTGCCCTTGGAGATAAAATGCTTCAGCCGGGAGAATTTCTGCAACTCGCGCGATCGCTTCTGGATCAAGGAGAATGCCACCTAAAATCGATTCTTCTGCTTCGATATTCTGAGGCGGGAGAGATTGATCGCTAAGGGGAGAGAATTCGGTCATTATGTACTAACCACAGAGACACAGAGAACACAGAGAAATGATATCAAATAGATTTGCCTTAAAGTCAGATGGGGTGGCTGGGTAAGTGATCACTACTATTTCATCGCGTTTGAAAGATATTCTGCACCATTTGACGGGTATTTTTATGAACGGCTTGATCCAGTTCCGCGACTTCTGCTGCTGTCAGTCGCCAGCCTAACGCCCCAAGATTCATTTCGGCTTGCTGTAAATTTTTTGCCCCTGGAATCGGAATTGTTCCTTTACAAATACACCAATTTAAAGCAATTTGGGACATTGTTTTTTCCCGAGTTTTTGCAATTTCTTCTAAAGTATTGAGAACGGGTTTAATGCCTGGTAATAAATAACGAAATAAGAATCCTCTGACTCCTTTTGGAAACACTCCCTTCCCATATTTTCCGGTTAATAATCCTAGTGTGAGAGGACTATAAGCAATCAGTTGAATCCCTAATTCATCACAAACCGCTTTCAAGTCTAATTCTTGAACGGGATAAGTCGAAAGGAGAGAATATTGCACCTGTAATGTCACAATCGGAACGCCCCGTTCTGCAAACTTTTGATGGACTTCCCGCAACCGCTGCGGACCATAATTGGATAAACCGACTCCTTTCACTTCCCCCTTTTCATAGAGATCAGCGAGTCCCTCTAATAAAGCATTTTCTTGCCAAGGAAAATAATTCGCAGTGGGCCAGTGCATTTGTACTAAATCAACATTTTTCCCTAACCGTTTTGCCGAAGCGCGACCCGCTTCCACCATGGACTGACGGGTTAAACGCCAAGGATATGCAGCCAGTTTTGTCGCAATACAAATATTTTCTTTCTCGCTTCCCTCATATTCTCGGGTAAACTGTCCTAAGAGTTGTTCGCTGCGTCCTTTTAATTTTCCTGTCCCGTAAGAGTCCCCTGTATCAAATAATGTTACTCCCTGATCCACACAATAGTTAAAAACTTGCTGTAACTGTTGGTCTTGACTTTCATCATACTCCCACAACAGTTTATTTCCCCAGGCCCAAGTGCCACAACCCATTACCGGGAGAGAGAGTTTTTCATTAACTTGTATTTTTGTCTCTTTTGCTTGCATTGTTTTGCGATATCACCTTAATTATTGGCGAGTATAAAGGAATTCAAATTTTGACAGCCTCTCAGTTTTTCAGCCTCAATTCTCAATGAGAAATTGCCCATCTTCTCCTAAAGCTGGGTAAGGTTTTCCTGCTTCATCGTACATTGCTGCTAAATCCGGATAAGCCCATTGGAATAACACGCGATCATACATTTCTGGATCAAGAGAGGATTGATTATACTGTCCTGCAGCGAGTCGTTGGCGTTGCGCTTCAAATAGAATCACCGCTGCTGCAACAGAAACATTCAAAGACTGTACCATTCCGAACATAGGAATATAAATTGCTTGATCCGCTAGGGAAATGGCTTCCTCACTCACTCCCCATTTCTCCGCACCCAGAAGAATGCAAGAGGGTTGGGTATAGTCGGGTTGGCGATAGTCTACGGCATTCTCGGTTAGATGCGCTGCATAAATGGTATGGTTTTGACTTTTAAGATGATGAATCGCTGTTTTTAAGTCGGGATGGGTGTGGATATTGATCCATTTCTGGCTACCTTTTGCCGTTTCACTGAACGCGGGAACATCCCCTTCGGTATAAATGCCATGGGCAGAAAATACCCCAACTGCATCACAGGTGCGAATAATCGCAGAAAAATTGTGGGGTTTATGGACATCTTCCAACAAGACAGTTAAATCCGTCTGTCGTCGGTTCAAAACATCGCGGAGTCGGTGATAACGTCGAGGAAGCACTGGTTTTATTTCACCCATAGCGGGGGTTAACGATGACTAATCGAATCTCTACAGATACTATTGAACACTTTGTGGTAAGCGCAACGCAAATGGCTGCGATTGAGCAACGGATTTTTGATGCGGGAATGCCGGTAGCTGCACTGATGGAAAAAGCAGCAGGGTTGGTCACACGGCGACTTATTGAATTATATCCACGACCCGAGATTCCTAAAGTGGGTGTCGTTGTTGGACCGGGTCATAACGGTGGAGATGCGACCGTGGTAGGGCGAGAGTTATATTTCAAAGGATATCAGGTTTGTCTGTATCGCCCGTTACAGAAAGGAAAAGAGTTAACCCAAGCTCATCTTAGTTATGCACAAAGTTTAGGGATTCCCGTTCTTGAGGAGGTGCAAGATTTAGCCCCCTGTGATCTGATTATTGATGGTTTATTTGGCTTTGGGATGACTCGCCCTTTAGAAGGAAACTTAGCTAGTGTTGTGGAAACGATTAATCAATGGTCAACTCCTGTAGTGAGTATTGATATCCCGTCTGGGCTGCATACGGATACGGGAGAGGTTTTAGGGATAGCGATTCAGGCAAGTTATAGCTTCTGTTTGGGATTATGGAAACGGGCGTTTTTTCAAGATTCCGCTTTACCTTATTTAGGCAAGGCGGAAAGACTGGATTTTGGTGTTCCTTTGGCAGATGTGCAAGCCGTGGTGGCAGAGGAACAAGTGGTTAAACAAATGAGTGCTGATTTGGCGCGATCGCTGCTTCCCCTTCCTCGTCCCCTTGTCACTCATAAATATAAACAAGGACATCTGCTCATCATTGCCGGATCACGCCAGTATGCCGGAGGAGTGATTTTGACAGGATTAGGGGCGCGTGCCAGTGGTGTGGGTATGGTCAGCATTGCTGCCCCCACTTCCCTGAAACCCATGTTAGTGACTCATCTCCCCGAAGCCCTGATTATTGATTGTCCAGAAACCGATCAGGGGGGGATCACCCACCTTCCATCAATTGCGCAACAATGGGATCGCTATGATGCCATTGCGATTGGTCCTGGTTTAACTTTAGATGCTAAATCCCTCCTACCCTTAATTTTAGAAGCAACAAACCCTTTAATTATCGATGCTGATGGGCTCAACGCTCTTGCCGAATTAACCCCCAGCACTGCCCTACAATCCCGTGCTGAGACAACGATTCTGACTCCTCACCCGGGCGAATTTCGCCGACTGTTTCCAGACCTAATTGCTAAGGCTTCTAATCCAATGGTGATGCTTCCTGCCGCAGCTCAAGCAACTGATACCACCATCCTTCTGAAAGGTGCCAGAAGTGTCATTGCTAGCCCAACTGAAACTTGGGTCATTCCGGAAAGTACCCCCGCCCTTGCTAGAGGAGGAAGTGGGGATGTCCTCACCGGTTTATTAGGGGGATTAATGGCACAGCCTCATCATGAAAAAGACATTTCCCCAGCGCAATTAACGGCTACTGCTGCAGTGTGGCACGCCCAAGCCGGAATCAAAGCCAGCCAAGACCACAGTGACTTAGGTGTAGATGCGTTTACTCTGACGCAGTATCTCACCCAATTTCCAATAACCAGTGACCAATGGCTAAGGACTCAGGACTAAGGACAAATAACAAGTAAGTTAAGATAGGCTTACAGAATGTAAGTGAAAAAGCCCTTCTGGATTAAAAAGATAAAGATGAACTCACCAATCCGAGCTGTGCAAGCCCCTTATTATGGAGGCGGTAATACCCGTACCCCTCCACCTGATTTACCCTCCCTTTTATTAAAAGAACGCATTGTTTATCTTGGTTTACCTCTGGTTTCCCCTGATGAATACAAAGAGCAATTGGGGATTGATGTAACAGAATTGATCATTGCCCAGCTGCTGTATCTGCAATTTGATGATCGGGAAAAGCCGATCTATATGTATATCAACTCCACCGGCACTTCTTGGTATGGCGGAGAATCCATTGGCTTTGAAACCGAAGCCTTTGCCATTTGCGATACTATCAACTATATTGCACCGCCGGTTCACACCATCTGCATTGGTCAAGCCATGGGAACTGCAGCGATGATTCTCTCTTCAGGCACAAAAGGCTATCGTGCTAGCCTTCCTCACGCAACGATCATTCTGAATCAACCCCGTCAGGGTGCGCAAGGACAAGCCACAGATATTCAAATTCGGGCGAAGGAAGTTTTGGCTAATAAAAAAGCCATGTTGGAAATTTTGTCCAAAAATACCGGTCAACCCATCGAGAAAATTTCTAAAGACTCTGACCGGATGTTTTATCTAAGTCCCCAAGAAGCCAAAGAGTATGGACTCATTGATCGAGTCCTCGAAAGTACAAAAGAACTTCCTTCCACAGCCGGAGTGCTCAGTTAAGCTAGTTTAAAACCCTTTTCAGGAATGATCAATTCCTAGACTCAATAACCCATAACCCCTAACGAATCACGAACAAAGGATAAAATTTATGCCCATTGGTGTACCTAGAGTTCCCTATCAGATGCCCGGTCAACCCTACAGTGATTGGGTCAATATTTATGATCGTTTGTATCGGGAACGTATTATTTTCCTCGGTCGCGGAATCAACGATAGTTTAGCGAACCAAGTGATTGCAGTCATGCTTTACTTAGATTCTGAAGATCCCAGTAAACCGATCTATCTCTACATTAATTCTCCCGGTGGTTCGGTCAGTGCTGGCATGGCGATTTATGACACCATGCAGCATATTAAATCAGAAGTAGTCACCATTTGTGTTGGTATTGCTGCTTCTATGGGAGCATTTCTCTTATCCTCTGGTACGAAGGGTAAGCGTCTTGCCCTTCCTCACTCCCGAATTATGATTCACCAACCGATGGGAGGAACACAAGGTAGACGACAAGCTACGGATATTGAGATTGAAGCGAGAGAAATTCTTCGCATCCGGGAGCAACTTGACCGAATTATGGCCGAAAATACTGGTCAAACGATCGAGAGAATCAAAAAAGATACGGATCGCGATTACTTTATGTCCGCTGAAGAGGCCAAAGAATACGGCATTATTGATCGCGTGATTGAAGACAAAAGCGTCTAGTACTTTTTAGTGTCACTTGTAATAGAGGGTAATCGTATTGTGGTTGCCCTCTACATTGGGTGAGGGGCTCCAGACACTGATATAAATATACGGCGCTCGCTTCTCTTATCAAGAATCTTCTACTACTAGGAATCAGGGTTGCTTTCTATAGTACTGATTCTTTAAGTCAGTGATCTTAATGATGCTGGATATGGGAAAAAATATGCCCCACCGTAACAGTGGGGCAATTATTTATCAATTTATATTGATTTACTGTTTTATCAGCTTGACATTTTTCGCTAAACCAAGCATTTCTAAGAAGCGGATCATCATCCAAGTCATATCCACTTCCCACCATTGCAAACCATGCCGTGCTGAATATTGGTAAGCATGATGATTATTATGCCAACCTTCACCATAGGTTAATAATGCAACCCACCAGCAATTACGGGATTGGTCTTTTGATTCATAGGTTTGATAACCAAATTTATGGGTGGCGCTATTGACAAACCAAGTGCAGTGAAAAACGGCAACCAAACGTACAAATACGCCCCAAATGACAAACGGCCATCCACCCAGCGCATAAAGGAAAAGACCAAAGGCAACTTGAATGAGAATAAAATATTTCGATAAAAATTGATAAAACGGATCAGAATTAATATCTTGTGTGTATTTAGGAATATCTTTTTTTAAGGGAATTTCATGAAGCATCCAGCCCATATGACTCCACCAAAATCCTTGATTAGAATCATGGGGATCAGCCTGATGATCAGAATATTTATGATGCATGCGATGCAAACCAACCCAGTCAATCACACTACCCTGGGCCGATAAAGCGCCACAAAAAACTAAGAAATATTCGAGCCACTTGGGCACTTCTAAGCTACGGTGACTCAAAAGGCGGTGAAACCCTAAAGTAACACCTAATCCACCTGTAACCCAATGCATAAGCAAGGCCACTCCCACCGCTGACCAACTAAAAAAGTTGGGTAAAAAAGCAAGGAGTGCCACTAAATGAATCGATGTAATATAGGCAAAAGTTAGCCAATCGAACGGTAGTTTTTTTTCAGTTGCAACAGTCATGAACTAAATTACGTTTCCTTATGAGCAGTTTAATGGTATTGTGCTGGTTTTAGGGGTTCCAATTCAAGACAAAAATCGAAATCAATCCTTAAATTTCTCAAAATTTTTGCACAAACTAGAGAATATGAACAGCCAACTCTTGTTAGAAAAAGCGCAAACCGCACTCTTTCCAATTTTTTCGAGAATTGACGCCAAGGTCAAGCATAACGCAAAAAAAGTTCTGGAAGCATTTCGACAAGAACGGGTAGGCGTACATCATTTTGCCAGCGTTAGCGGTTATGGACATGATGATTTAGGGCGGGATGCCCTTGATCGGGCTTTTGCTAGGGTGATGGGGGCTCAAGCAGCAGCAGTACGGGTACAGTTGGTTTCTGGAACTCACGCGATCGCGTGTGGTTTATTTGGCGTCCTGCGTCCCGGAGATGAAATGCTGGCAGTAGCGGGAAAACCTTATGATACTCTTGAGGAAGTCATTGGTTTACGGGAATCCGCACCCGGATCGCTGAAAGATTTCGGAATTTCTTATCGAGAACTGGCTCTTACTTCCCAAGGCAGTCTTGATTGGGGTGCCTTAGCAACAGCCATCAGACCGAAGACTCGTTTAGTGTTTATTCAACGCTCTTGTGGCTATACCTGGCGCGAGAGTTTATCGATTGCTGAAATTCAAAAAATTGTGGAAGTGGTCAAGGGGCAAAACCCCAATACCATCTGCTTTGTGGATAACTGTTACGGGGAGTTTGTGGATACCATCGAACCGCCAGCGGTTGGGGCAGATTTAATTGCCGGTTCTTTAATCAAAAATCCGGGGGGCACCATTGTCACGGCAGGCGGATATATCGCAGGGCGAAAAGACTTAGTCGAAGTGGCTTGTTGTCGTCTCACTGCACCGGGAATTGGTAGTGAGGGGGGAGCGACGTTTGACCAGAATCGACTCTTATTTCAAGGGCTTTTCTTGGCACCGCAAATGGTAGGAGAAGCCATTAAAGGCACTCATTTGGTTGCTCATGTCTTCCAACAACTGGGTTATCCGGTGAACCCACTTCCGGAAACCCCTCGTCGCGATGTGATTCAAGCCATTAAATTAGGCAGTAAAGAAAAATTGCTGACCTTTTGTCGCGCGCTGCAGCAACAATCCCCAGTGGGGTCGTATCTTGACCCTGTTCCCGCGCCAATGCCGGGTTATGAAAGCGAGTTGGTGATGGCGGGAGGAACCTTTATTGATGGCAGCACTTCCGAGTTATCTGCCGATGGACCCCTACGAGAGCCCTATTTGGTTTTTGTGCAGGGGGGAACCCATTGGACTCATTGCGCGATCGCGCTAGAAGCGATTATTGATGCCATTACGGACGTTTAAATAAATTGCTAGCTCAACCGATGGAGAACATTGGCAACGGGAAGATGGCGATGCGATTGGTAGCAACGTTGGGGCGAGTCAAGATCAAAGCAGCGGATCGCATTGTGAGCGCGATCCACTACTTTTGAAAGAGGAGAAATGCCTTATAGAATCAATTTAGTTAGAGGCAGAAGAAATGGTTACGTTTTTCCAAGCTGCCCAATCTTGACCAGATGACTCACCCGCATCAACTCGTAATTCAATCTTGACTTTTTGTCCTGCTAAGTGAGAAAGATCAGCTTTAATCTGTTGTAGATTGCCAGTATAATCTTTCTCGACCTCAGCGACCTTATTCCAAACTGTACGTCCCCCTTCTTTATGGTGTTCCCAAACTTGGAAGGTGACTCCATCTGTATTGCGAGCACCCTGAACAAAACCTACATCAGCAGAAAATACGGCATTTGGGGGCAGTTCAACCCAAGGATGCCAGCCTTTAATCGTGCCATTGGCAACCCATTTGGGATGAGTCCGTAGCGCAGTTGTCGTTTGACCGTTTTCTAGCGTTACTTCATTTAGGCGCACAAACCCGCGATCATCACTGGGACTTCCTTGCCAAGGCAAGTCACTTGTATTTGTCGCATTATTGGCACTCACAAGGCGACCGGATTCCCACCGTGCTTCTGCAGAAAGTCGCGTCAACTTAATGGTTTCTTGTTGGGTTTGACTATATTTTTCCCCATCCACATAAACCGTAGCAGCATTCGGATGATCAAGCTGAATTTCAGGCACATTGCCTGTAACATAAAAACCATCAGCCCCACTGCTAACGCGACCTTGAGCAGTATTACCGCTCACTTGATCATTATTTTGAATTGTTACCGAACGACCCGCAACTTTGCCTTCTACCTGTTGAATCGGACCAGAGCCATTGAGCGTATATTGGGTTGCTCCTGGTTTATTTTTGCTATCAATGACAACGGTATGACCTGAACTGAGAGCTTGTTGATTCGTCTGAGTCAAGTTGGCATCTTTAATGTTATAAGTTACCCGAACCCTGGCGTTATTCTTGCCATAAATCACGACATTTTCATCCAGTTGTCGAGACACGCCACATTTCAGAGTGAGGGTGCTTTCGGTCGTTCCTTCGTCATTTTTGCCAACTGCAAAGTCAGCACCCACTTCTTCTTCAATAACAGATGTTTCCAAGGGAATATTTAACGAAGAATTTTGTGGAATCATCAGAGGCGTAAACGTTCCATCTAAATCCCGGGTTTCACCATTTTTCACTTTCCAAGCTTCGACACTTCGCTGTTGGAGATTACCAATTTCTCCTGTAATCTCCATTTCCAGTTTTCCTTCACCAACACCTTGACCATTTAAAACTTTCACTGAAGACAATATAATCTCTTTTTGACAGTCTAAATTTTGAGCAGAAGCAGGTTGTCCAAGCCCTAACAAGGCAAGTGAAGAGATGCCACCGCATAAGGCTAGTGTTGAATATTTTGTTAAATTTAACATGATTCATTATTCTGAATGCTTCATTATCGCCTTATGTTGAAAGCGAGTGACTTATGCAAGTTAATCGCAAAATCAATTCAATATAGTATTGCGCGCTCGCGCTTTGAAAACAGTCCGCTAAACCGTAGTGAAGGTGCGAGAAGCGATGGGTAATATGATGAGCTGCCCAGTACGCGGGTTCTTGCAAATAAGCGGATCAATGTTCTCTTGCCAAACGAGAAGTTTGTGTTTTCCAACTCTGATGCCAGTAGTATGCCCAAAACTACTCGGAATTTTCTGAAATTTCAGTTAAACGAGCTTCCATATTGCGACGGAGTTTCAGGCTAGTGAACCAACAATGAGCATTTTAGTTTAAATTTCCTCTACTGGCACGTTCTCTGTGCCATTGATGAGCCAATAGCTAATCTAAAAAAAGACCAAGCAAAGCCCCCAAAAAACGAGGGCTTAGCAAAACCCAACCAAATTTACATTAAACCCGTATTCGTCCCGGGTTTACCAGTAGCCAGTTGTACTTTGACAATTTTTCCACCCATTTTCATAATGCGCTGTTGTTCAGTAAACCAGTTATCGTAAGGAACAAGCTTGGTAAAGTAAGTATTTTGTAGTTCACGTTGAGTCCGAATGCGAGTTTGACTCGGAACGCAAGCGGTCACTTTAAACATTCTCATGATTTATAAACTCCTTGGGCAATATCTAAAATTATGATTCCTTTAAACACACTTAGTTCGGGAGTAAGCAAGTCAATACTAGATCATTAAAACCTATCCCCTGTTTTGATAGTTAGATAAGTCTTGAACCTCCTAGCACTCACTCGCCACTACCCGAACTGAAGTTATCATGGGTTAACCTTCTCAGGCGATTTTCGAGTTAGCTTAAGCCAGAGCAAATGTAGTCGAAATACACACCCATTTCTTTACCGGCATCAGGACCAACGAGACCTGCAGTTACTTCTTTCATTGCTTGAATCGCTTGGACAGTGGCGTTAATAGGAACTCCTAAGGAATTATAGGTTTCTTTTAAGCCATTGAGAACCCGCTCATCAAGAATGGAAGGATCGCCAGCGAGCATCGCATAGGTAGAGTAGCGAAGATAGTAGTCTAAGTCGCGGATGCAAGCAGCATAACGACGGGTGGTGTACATATTACCGCCAGGACGGGTAATATCAGAATACAGTAAGGATTTTGCCACTGCTTCTTTAACAATGTTCGCCGCGTTAGCACTGATGACATTGGCTGCACGCACGCGCAGTTGACCAGTTTGGAAATAGCCTTTTAGCTTTTCCATTGCTGCATCATCAAGGTATTTTCCTTGGACGTCAGCCGAATTAATAACGGAGGTAATTGCGTCTTGCATCGTTATTTTCCTTTCCTAAGTTCAGTTTATAGATTGTGTCTAATTAACAAGTAAAGTGCGAGCCATCACTTAGAAGGCTTACTGCATTGCGCCAATAACGTAGTCGAAGTAAGAACCTGCTTCCCCTGCATCTTCAGCAGACATCATCGAGCAAGCAATATCTTTCATGCAACGTACACTTTCCGCTACGGCATTGATGGGAGTGCCCAGAGAATTATACATTTCACGAACACCAACTAAACCGATTTCTTCAATGGGAGTGACATCGCCAGCAACAACTCCATAGGTGACGAGGCGGAGATAATAATCCATGTCACGTAAGCAGGTTGCCGTCATTTCTTCGCCATAAGCATTGCCACCGGGAGAAACAACATCAGGGCGCTTTTGGAAGAGTTGGTCGCCCGCTTGCTTGACAATACGCTCACGAGCACTGGTCAGGGTTTGGGCAATGCGGAGACGTTGTTCGCCACCTTCGACGAAGGCTTTAATACGGTCTAATTCGCCAGGGCTGAGGTAACGGGCTTCAGCATCAGCGTTCACGATGGATTTCGTGACGATACTCATGTTTTAGAATCCTCCAACGGATAAGTTTATTATCGAATTTGGTTCAGGCTGGTCTTTCCAGTTCCCATACTGAATACAGTATCAGCAAACGGGATGGCTTAGTTATCTTAACAACCTTCTCCGATTTATTTTGCGATATTTCTCTCACTTTTCATCGCAGTTTTTTATATTTCGTAATATTTCTCCTCATTTTAGGAGTTCAGCAGAGCAAACCCCCCTCAATAATTCAAGGGGGGTGGTCTTCTGCAAACTAATTCACCAAAAATTAGCGGTGATTTTCTTTCGCGTAAGGAACAACCATTTCCCCAAAGAAACGATTATATTCCGCCCCGGTAATGAGATAATCAACAACTGCATTTAAGCCTTGTTCGTTTAATCGCGTTGTCATTTGGTGAACTTCAATGCCACTAGCAGTACGTCCCAATAAATGACGATAGAGACATTCAACAACTTTAGGATTGGGATACGGTACCACAAAACGCTGCTGGTAAACCTCAGACTTGGTCAATGCTTTAACAAAGTCTCGCACTGTACAACTTCCAGCAAGTAACTTTTCTTCCCAGGCTTCTAAACGAAACTCTTGAGGAATATTATCTTGAGGAAGATCCAGGATTTGGGCATAAATTGCATTAATGACGGATTGCGTCCGTTCAGCACTCGCTTGGGGTGAATGTCGGAAAATACGCGCCACTGTTGCCGTTTCTTGGGCAGCTTCTAGCGTATTCATAGACCGCGCTAACTCTAAATAGTCAGCGACTTGTCCCGCACCACTGTTACCATTGGCTTGGCTGGCTAAAGGTAACTGAGCATGATTCATCTTAGAGCGCGTGGGTTCAAAACTCGGAACCACCAACTCATCATCTTGCTTGGTCAGTTTGTTGTAAAGGGTTTCCGTATTCGGGAAGTTGGCAGCAGGTAAGGTGGGATAGCGACGATAAGGAACCACATCTTCACCAAACTCTTGGGAGTACTCTATGCTGTTGACTAATGCTTTAACAAACGCGCGAATCCCTTGGGTTGCCAACAATTGGTTATATTTCTGAATCTCTTTCTGATTTAACGGCGCTCGTCCTAAGAAGTGCTTCGTTCCCAACTCAATCACTTTGGTGTTGGGATAGGGGGTATAGAACTCTTTAATGTATAAATCAGAGCAACCGAGTCCTTCAATAAACTCTTTCACGGTGATTTCTCCGTTACCGAGTTTACTTTCTAGATTAGTAAACTCTGCTTTGACAACATAGGGTTCAATATCCCGTTCAAAGATCTGACGATAAGCCGCACTGATTACATTTTGCAGCGCCACTTTGTCTTGGAGGTTCGTGAGCTTAAATTGCTTACTTTGCTCCCGACGCTTGTTCACCCCTTGCTTGATGCGATATTGCAGATCTGGTTCACTGCGATCTGCGGCGACTTTACCTAATTGCTGATAACGCGGTGTTACTTCTGGTTTGATTTCTGTCCCCACATCTTGGCGGAGATTATTGGTGCGGGTGCGCAACTGCAAGCCACCGGGAGTGAGATAACGTTCGTAAGGAACGGTGTCTTCACCAAACGTTTCACTGTACTCTTGGGTATTGATGATGGCATCGACTAGTGCGTAAAAACCCTGTTTTGAGCAAATATCAAAGTATTTGTTAATTTCCTGACGACCATAAGTAGGGCGACCTAAAAGCCGGCGATGAATGTATTCAACTGACTTGGTCACATAAAGAGAAGTCCAGTAGAGCTTCCGGAACAGTTCCGACTTCGCTAGCATCCGGATAAATTCGCGAACACTTAATTCCCCATTTTCCAGCTTAATTTCAGCGGTTTTGAGACGTTGTCCTTCGTAAACATCGCGACCAAAAACTTGTCGATAACAGGCTAAAATCAGCTTTTGAGAACTGCTTTCCGAATATTTAACACTGTAGCTGTTATTGGTTTTATCCGTTAAGCCCGAAAACGCCATGCGGTCAGCGCGGAAGACTTTGGGACCCAGAGACCCGGGAAATAAGCCGCGTGCTTCCGGGTTTCCGGTTTGGTTATAGGTAGCGGGACCGCGATTAATTAAAATCCGACGCGTATCCTTGCCAAAGGGCGCAGGACTTTTACTGGGGTTGCGAGTTTCTTTCGGGAAGATCGCGCCAAATTGAATTTCGAGGGGATCATTACCGCTTCCGTAGGGGTGTTGATCCGCTAATGGACGATTATATTGAGCGTAAGTGGTGATAAATTGAGGAATCTTGCGGAAAGGTGCGCTGTAGTTAAACAGGTCTTGCTGCATTCCCCAGTTGCGACATTCTTGGGCTTCTTCTCCTAAACCGCGAATATAAGGAACGGTTTCTTCGCCAAAGTAGTCGGAATATTCTTTGCTATCGACTAAGGCATCAATTAAAGCGGGAAGTCCACCATTAGAAACAATGGAGAAGTAGGTTTGCACTTCTTCGCGAGAAGAGGGACCTCGCCCGAGAAAGTGGCGAAACGCCAGTTCTAAAGCGCGACTATTGATAAAGGGTTCATAGAACTGCTTGCGATAAAGGGGAGATTTACCTAAACGACGGATAAACTCTTTCATCGAGATTTCGCAATTTTTAACCTTGGATTCTAAATCAGAAATCGAAAGACTGTAAGCGCGAGTAATATCCCGTTCAAAGACTTGACGATAGGCGGCTTTGACCACTGCTTGTTTTTCAAAGCTTGATAGTCCCGGTTTCATTGCATACTTCGGACGCCGTTCCGCAGCATTGAAGTAGCTTTGAGGAAGTTCTAATCCCTGCTTGTCACCACTGGGTCGCTGACGCAGTTTGTTAGAAGGGGTTGGGGCTTTGAATTCTTCGATGAGAACTTGGAAATATTGTTCGACAGTTGCCCGTCCCACTTCGTCTTGCTTGAAGTAACTTAAAGTAGCCGCTTGCATTTCCCCGAGGGCAACCAGGGTTGCATCACTTGAACAAGCATTTTCAATCACTTCTCGTAAACCGCGAACATTAACGGTAATAATATTAGGATCGCCGGCAACGATCGCGTAAGTCACATACCGTAACATCCAGGATAAGTCCCGCAATGATTTCTGCATATTTTTGGGACCATAGCGAGAGACATTGATGGGACGAAATCCCGGAGGAACCGGAACATTACTGCCAGAAACACTAAACAGCGATCGCAGTCCTTCTAAGAAGCCGCCGCCGCTGCTTTCAATGTAGCTCACTGTTCCCAATTGCATCTGACGACCAACATCAGTTTCTTCACCGCCTGCTGTAACCATGACGGGGGCTTCTTCTCTCGGTTTTTCGAGATATGCCATGGGCGACCCCCCTGTAAAAATGCGGTTCGCAGCACGAGAAACAATCAACTCTGAGTTCCGAGTAATCACTTGAGCAATTTCAACGCGCTGGGTTCCCAACTGAAAGAACGTATCGAGTTCTTTCAGTTCTCCTTGTTCCAAAAACCGGTCTTGCTGTTCCGCTTGGGATAACTTAGAAAGGGGAACCGTTTGGTAAAGCTGAGGACGTGCGACTGAACTTCCTCCGGAGGCACTAATCATTATTTTTTACCTATCTCCTGTCACAACAGTTACTTTTTTGAGCTTTTAATTAGGATTAAAGACTAGGCTTTCTTGAGCAGAAAGCGCTTGCTTTAACCGTTGGTGAAATTGAGCGAATTTTCAGTTCACTTCTAGGGATTGATGGCAAATCTTGAGGTTATAAGCGTTTTTTCTCAAATGGATTCATATATTTTTGTTCCTTGTATCGTTTTTGTGGTTGCCCTAGATTGGATGACGATTGAAAATTCTACCCGATCTCACCCTCCCATAGACTTAATGCTGTCGAGATGCTTCGCAAAACATCTGTACATAAGACATGGGTCAGCTTTTAGAGTAAAACGTTTTGGGGTTTCTTAGGGAATTTATTAAGAAGTGTATCAAAAAGATTTTGGCGACTGTAACATGATTAAAGTTAAGCTCAGTTGCCCATTACTTCCAGTAAAGAGATTGGCAACAACTGCTGTCTCCCTGTATTAGTCGGAGATTTTTGCCCCTTGTCATCCTCAGGAATGGCTAAAATTTTGTACTCAATTACACTGTTTACTGTTCCGAGATTCAGTCAAGATAAACCCTCGTCAGGTTCGAGTTAGGTAAAGTCCCTGTCAAATTGATGCGCTTGGAGAGAGTATGCCAGAAAAACTGATTTCATTACCTAAAGTTAGTCGTCCCCCGCTGATTGCTTTTTTAACTTTGTGCTTTGCACTACTGGCTGTTTCTTTTGCGCCGATTTTTATTCGTCTGAGTGAAACCGAACTAGGGGCGAATGCAACGGTATTTAATCGTCTCATTGTATTTTTCGTTTTTTTTGGTACTGGGCGTTGGGTGAGACAAAAAATTGCCCCAACTTCTGAATCAACTTCAGAAAAAATCACAAATCAACAATGGTGGTTATTAGGAACAGTTGGCACCATCGCCACCATTTCCCTTGTCCTTTGGGCTATTTCACTACAATATACGACAGTTGCTAAAAGTGTTCTGCTCAATAATCTGACGCCTATTTTCACGGCGTTGGGGAGTTGGTTGATTTTTGGCAAACAGTTTGACTCTAAGTTTTTGGTGGGAATGACCATTGCGGTAGCGGGTGCCATTACCCTGGGCTTAGAAGATCTCAACGGCGCTGCCGAAGGGTCTCTCATTGGGGATATTTATGCTCTTTTATCGGCCGTTTTTCTAGGAACCTATTTTCTGATTGTTGAACAGCTGCGATCGCGCTTTTCGGCAACAACTATTCTTCTCTGGCGTTGTGCAACGGGCAGTGCAGTTTTAGTCCTGATTATTTTGTTTAGGGGAGAACAGTTTTTTCCCACCACCCACACAGCAATTTTGGCAGTGCTCGGGTTAGGCTTAATCAGTGAAGGATTAGGGCAGCGTTTACTCGCTGATAGTATGAATGTTTTTTCTTCTAGTTTTGTGTCCCTCTTTTTACTATTAGAACCGATTATTAGCGCAATTTTAGCGTGGTTTATTTTTACCGAAGGGTTAACCCTGACGACTTGGTTGGGGTTTGCTGTCGTCTTGACGGGGATTTATCTGGCTCAAACGAGTAAAGCCGCTAATTCCGATATTGTAGATAATCAGTCTTAAAATGTGATTTGTTATTAGTTAGTGAGGCTCAAAAGAAATGACGAACCACCGAGAACCGATCAACCGATAATGGAATTTTTATCAGTTATACTCGCGGGTCTTTTCGGGGGGATTTCTCCAATGGGTTGGATTGTCGATCACAAGGTTGAAGCGGCATTTCGTTCCCGGATCACGGCTGTAGAAACTTTAGCCGTGCGAGTGGATAACACTCCCAATTATCGCCTTTTACAGGGCAAGCTTCAACGTTTGCGTCTAGCAGGTCTGGGCGTCCATCTCTCCCCGAATTTACGTCTTAAATCCCTGGTGATCGAAACTGATCCCATCGCCGTTGATTTTAAGGCATTGCAACGAGGAGAATTGGACTCTTTCGCTAAAGTTCAATCTGTACTCCAGCAACCTCTCAATGCGGCTTTGCAAATTAGCCTTGATGAGGCTGATGTCAATCGTTTCTTAGCCTCTCCCCAGGTCAAGACTCGTTTCAGCGCGATCGCGCAGCGAGTGGCAGAACAACTCCCGACGCGTCGTAACCAACATTACGAATTATTAAGTACTACGGTCGCATTTAAGGATAATAATCGCCTCCTGGTTGATTTGAAATTGCAGGTTTCTCGTCATCAAAGAGAGGATTTTCGGGAATTTGCCGTGCGTTTTGCTTCCCGATTAAATGTCCAACAAGGAAAAGAAGTAGTTTTCGTCGACCCTGTCGTGACAGTGGATGATACTCCCCTCTCTCCCCAACTCGTAACGATTATTGCTCAAAGAATTCGTTCTCGCTTGAATTTGGGAATATTAGATGAAAAAAAGATAATAGCCAGGCTTTTACAATTAAAGATAGAAGAAGATGAGGTAAAATTAGCAGCGTTTGTACAGATTACAAGCGGGGCTAGAGGCGATTCAGGAAGACTTCCGAGAAACAACTCTTTCTCAACTTCTCCCGAACCAAATACCCATCCCCCCAAAAGGTGACTATGCAAGAGCAGAAAAAAGGTTATCAATTTTCAACAGGTCTAATTGCTGGCGTTTCTAGCGTCCTCATCATCGCAGGCGGATTTGCTGCCTGGTGGGCATGGACGGCGATTAAAGGAGAACAAACGCCACCCTGGGTTTCCGAACCCGCCGAACCGAGTGATCCCAAACCGTCGGATCCCCCTGCAGATAAGGTAGAAGCAGAAGTGTATTGGTTAAAAGTCATTGACAACAAAATTGAGTTAGCCGCCCAACCGATGGTTGTGGAACAAGCAGAGAAAAGTGTCATTGTAGAAAAAGCTCTCACTCAACTCCTTTCCGGAACTGATCAAGGGGATTACACTAGCAGCATTCCTGAAGCAACTCAACTCCGGAGTGTGAGTTTTCAACAAGATGGCATTCACATTGATCTATCTGAAGAATTCACCTTTGGCGGTGGGAGTGCATCGATGATGGGTCGGGTCGGACAAGTTTTATATACCGCAACCAGTTTAGACCCAGAGGCAAAAGTTTGGTTAGAAGTACAAGGGGAACCACTGGAATATTTAGGGGGAGAAGGACTTTATATTCCTCAACCCCTAACCCGAAATGAATTTCAAGCCAATTATCAACTTTGAAAATTAATCGGGCTTGATCCGCATTAAGGTTTGACCAAATTCCACCGGTTCGCCATTTTTAACTGTTATTTCCATCACCTGTCCTGAAACCTCAGCTTCAATTTCATTCATAATCTTCATGGCTTCCACAATACAAACGGTTTGATTCGTTTGAATGTGGTCGCCAACTTTCACAAAAGGCGGTTCTCCCGGTGCAGGAGCTTCATAAAAGGTTCCGACAATGGGAGAGGTGATTCCCTCCCACTCGCTTTTGTCAGGAGAGGGGCTGATCGCAGGTTCCTCGGCAGCAGAAGTTTCAGCAGAAGAGGGTTGAGGTTGCGGTTGAGGCGGAGATGGAACTGGCGCTTCCGTTGTCGCCGTAGCGAGTCCTTTGCGAATCGTCAGCTCAAACTGATCGCTTTTCAGGCTAAATTCCGCAACATCAGCCTGGGAAATGGCATTGAGGAGTTCACGAATTTCTTTAAAGTCTATTGACACCAATCATCTATCCTATTCAACAGTTTTCATCTTATTTTCCCAAGTGAGTTGGTTGGAGACAAATTTTCCTTATGACTCCCGACCAATATAAGTGTCGTTACGGGTATCAATTTTAATGCGTTCCCCAACAGAGATAAACAAGGGAACCATCACTTGTGCCCCAGTTTCTACGGTTGCGGGTTTACTACCACCGGTTGCGGTATCGCCTTTAACTCCCGGATCTGTCTCTACTACTTCTAAAACTACGGAGTTAGGAACTTCTACCTCTAAGATATTGCCTTCCCAGTAAACAGCGCTAATTTCCATCCCTTCGTTAATATATTTAGCGCGATCACCGATGGTTTCTGGGGAAATCCTTACTTCTTCAAAGGATTCCATATCCATGAAGATATACTCGTCCCCTTCTTTATAGGTGTGCTGCATCGCCCGTTTTTCTAAGGTGGCTTGGGGAACCGTTTCTCCTGCCCGGAAGGTGCGTTCCACAACATTACCACTCTGAACATTTTTCAATTTGGTGCGGACGAAAGCTGATCCTTTTCCCGGCTTCACGTGAAGAAACTCTACAACCCGCCACACGGTTCCTTCAAGTTCAATGGTCATTCCCGTTCTAAAATCATTACTCGAAATCATTGGCTCGCAAGTCCTTGGCTTATGGCAATCAGCATTCTATTTTACCCTCCGATTGACCGCAAGACTCACTCAATCTTTGATTTGACACTCCAACGTCTCCGCTACGCTAAAGACGTTGGATTCTCACTTCACAGGGTGATTCTAGATGAAGCTAACACTCCATCCCCGATATCATTGCTCTCAGTGAGCCTTATTCGCGTCTGCCCGACGCTACTTTCTCTTCCGACCCAACTGGAATTTGATTCCAGTTGGAACGCGGAAGTGCATTCCGCACCTCGCTTTTTAACTACCATCGCTGCCGCTATATCTCTATCTTTCTGAAAACCACAATCAGAACATTTATGTACTCGTTGAGAGAGTGTCTTTTTACCACAATTAACTCCACATTGAGGACAGATTTGACTTGTCCCGTTAGCGTTAACCTTTACAAAATATACGCCTCGTTTCCAACAAACATAAGAGAGAATTTCGACAAACGCCCCCCAAGACGCATCAAGACAGGCTTTTCTTAATGCAGATCGTCCTAATGCTTTCAAATTCAAATCTTCGACAAAAATCATTCCTGCTTGATTGCAAAGATGATGTGCTGTCTTATAGAAGAAATCTTTGCGACAATTGGTGATTTTTTCATGAACTTTGGCGATTTGTTTGCTAACTTTTTTCCAGCGAATTGAACCTTTTTTCTTGTTCTTGAGCTTCCGTTGCAGCACTTTAAGCCAGCGTTCGGACTGCTTCAAAAATTTATGACCTTTAATGAGTTCCCCTTCGCTGGTCGCTAAAAACTTCTCTAAACCTAAATCAATACCAATGGGGTATCCATGAGCCAGAACATCTGGGACAGAGGCATCACAAGTACAACAAACTGATACATAGTATCCGCTTGCTTTTTTGATGATCCTAACCAAAGATAAGCGCGATGGCTTTGAGGTCGTTGAATAGCTGGGTCAAACGGCGAACTCCGAAGCCGCCTCCCTTCGGGAGCATCACGCTAAAACTGCTGCAGAACAGGGGCGAAAAGCAAGTCCTCGAACCACAACACATTGGCTCATACCGGTTCCTGTTTAGCGGAAATTGGACGGGATTTGAATCGTTCGGAGGCATTACTCCTCGAAGCAACGGCTCTTGCTAATCGTTTAGGTTTAAAAATTAGTAGAGACGTTCCATGCTGCGACAGATTCAGCAACAGGAACGTCTCTACAAACAGTATCGGTTTTATAACAATCAGTTCGGTGTTGGGATTACCGTGATACGGTCGATATCAGTACTTCAATCCGGTCTTCTGCCTCCTGATACAATTCGCGCAGGCGATCGAGGTTTTCTTCGCTGGTTTCCCAATAGCCCCGTCCGTTAGCTTCCAACAGGGTCGTCACCATCCGTCGGAAAGAATTGGGGTTCAGGTTCAGCAGACGTTCCTGCATTTCCTTATCTTTGATAAAGGTTTCGTTGGTGTCTTCATACACCCAATTATCCACTGCACCAGCGGTGGCACTCCAGCCCATGGTATTGACCAGACGTTTGGATAATTCGCGTACGCCTTCATAACCATGACTCAGCATTCCTTCATACCATTTCGGGTTCAACATCTTCGTCCGTGCATCTAGGCGCACTGTTTCGGAGAGGCTACGGACTTGGGCATTGGCCGTGGTGGTATCAGCGATGTAAGCTGCGGGTTGTTTGCCATCTTCCCGAAGACTGCTAACTACTTTGGTGGGGTCAGAGTCAAAGTAGTGGGAAACATCGCTGAGACTAATTTCGGAAGAGTCTAAGTTTTGATAGGTGACATCGGCTGTTTTCAGTGCCGATTCAAAGATTTTGCGGTTTTCCTGCATAATGCCAGGGTTATCTGCATCAAAGGCAAAGGATTTCCGATTGAGATACATATCTCGTAATTCAGACTCGTCTTCCCAAGAACTGTTTTCAACGGCTAAGTTGACGTTCGAGGCATAAGAACCGGACGCATTGGAGAAGATGCGCGTTGCCGCCTGACGGAGATTAATACCGTTTTCTTCTGCCTGCTGCATGGCGTGCTTACGGACAAAGTTCATTTCTGGGGGTTCGTCGGCTTCTGCTGCCATTTTCACCCCTTGGTCTAACAGTGCCATTTGGTTAATGAACAGGTCACGGAAAACGCCAGAACAGTTAACAACCACGTCGATACGGGGACGACCGAGTTCTTCTAAAGGCATCAGTTCCAGTTTGTTAATCCGCCCTAAAGAGTCGGGAACTGGCTTGACGCCAATTAAGCAGAGAATTTGTGCGAGAGATTCCCCGTAAGTTTTGATATTGTCGGTTCCCCAAAGCACAGAAGCGATGGTTTCTGGCAGTTCACCGCCGTTTTCTGCACGGTGACGGTCTAATAGGCGATCCACGACCACTTTTGCCGATTTGACTGCTGCTGCGGTGGGAATGGACTGGGGATCAAGGGCGTGGATATTTTTCCCCGTCGGCAGAACATTGGGATTACGAATGGGATCACCACCGGGTCCAGGTAAGATATATTCCCCTTCTAACCCGCGCAAGAGTCCACCGAGTTCGTTATCGGCAACCACTTGTTGTAAGCAGAATTCCAGATATTCAAACAAGGGCTTCATTTTCTCGCGATCCACTTTGGTATAGCCGAGGTCATGGAGGGCTTTGACCCAAGGTTCTTTTTTGCCCATGTTGAAGAAGTTCAGTTTGGAAACTTGCGAGACTCGTCCGTTGGCATCGGCTTGGGCGTGAACGAGGG
>CAZBPR010000012.1:0-37588 GCA_964493825.1 uncultured Dactylococcopsis sp. | reverse complement strand
ATTACAGAAGCATTGTTTCAAGATTTAGGGAAACCCAAGTTTGAAGCCATTGTGACAGAAGTTGCCTATTGTGGGGAAGAAATTGATTATTTTCTCAAACACTTGGATCGATGGGCGAAACATCAACCTGTTAAAACGCCGCTCAATTTTTTCCCAGCCAAATCTTTTATTGTCCCGGAACCCTTAGGACAAGTGTTAATTATTAGCCCTTGGAATTATCCGTTTCAGTTAGCCATTATTCCCCTTTTAGGCGCGATCGCGGCAGGAGATTGTGCCATTATTAAACCCTCGGAAATTACGCCGAATACCTCGAAAGTTTTGAGCGATTTAATTGCACAAAATTTTGATCCCAGCTACATTACCGTGGTGGAGGGAGATAAAACGGTCGCTCAAGAATTATTGCAACAAAAGTTTGACCATATTTTTTATACCGGTGGCAGTGCAGTTGGCAAAATTGTCATGAAAGCCGCAGCAGAACATTTAACTCCCGTCACTTTAGAATTAGGGGGGAAAAGTCCTTGTCTTGTGGAACCGGATATTCATCTTGAACACAGTGCAAAACGCATCATTTGGGGCAAATTTATTAACGCCGGACAAACTTGTATCGCCCCGGATTATTTACTGGTTCATCGCAGCATTAAAGAGGAACTGGTGCAGGCGATTAAAGCTGGTTTAAAAGAGTTTTATGGGGAAAATTCAGCAGAAAGTTCGGACTACGCCAGAATTGTTAGCGAGAGACATTTTAATCGTCTCCGTGAATTCTTAGATAATGGCAAGATTCTTGCGGGCGGAGAAACGAATGCGGAAACTCGTTATATTGCACCGACGCTGTTAGATGCGGTTAGTTGGGAAGATCCGGTGATGCAAGAAGAGATTTTTGGTCCCATTTTGCCAATTCTCGAATATGAGGATTTAGACAGCGCGATCGCGCAAATTAATGCCTATCCTAAACCCCTCGCCCTTTATCTCTTTTCTCAAGACAAAAATAAGCAACAAAAAGTGTTGCAAGAAACCTCTGCTGGTGGGGTAACCATTAACGATACGATTATCCATATTGCCTCAACGGAACTTCCGTTTGGCGGTGTCGGTGACAGTGGTATGGGTGCCTATCATGGCAAGGCCAGTTTTGATACGTTTACCCACTATAAAAGTGTCACCAATCGCAAGTTCTGGTTAGATATTCCCTTGCGTTACCCGCCTTACGCTGGAAAATTTAAGTTTCTCAAATTTTTATTTAGATAGCATCAAATTAGTCGTCAACAATTGTTTATGAAGCAGCAAGCACAAGGAATCACCATTCGAGACAAATCCTTTGTCTGGGGAAAGCAAACCTACCTCATGGGGGTACTGAATATCACACCAGATAGCTTTAGTGATGGCGGCGACTATAATAATTTGGAAGCGGCCTTTCAACGGGCTGCAGCGCTAGTGGAAGCAGGGGCAGATATTCTAGATGTGGGAGGACAATCCACACGCCCGGGGGCAAAGCAAATTTCTCCCGAAGCTGAATTGGAGCGCGTGATCCCCATTATCAAACGCATTCGCAAGCACCTAAATGTCCCCATTTCTGTGGATACCACTCGCGCTGAAATTGCCCAACAAGCGGTGCAGGCGGGGGCAGATTTGGTCAATGATATTTCTGGGGGAACGTTTGATGCGGCAATGTTAACCACGGTTGCAGAGTTAGAGGTTCCGATCATCCTGATGCATATTCGGGGAACCCCAGAAACCATGCAACAACTGACTGATTATGAAGATTTGGTGGGTGACATTATTGCTGTCTTGCGCGAACGAATTGCAGCAGCGGAAAAAGCAGGAATTGCGCGATCGCGCTTGCTAATCGATCCCGGAATTGGTTTCGGCAAAACCGCTGAGCAAAATCTCGAATTATTACGTCAATTGGATCAATTTCAAAGTTTGGGTGTGCCCATTTTAGTGGGAACCTCTCGCAAAAGTTTTATTGGCAAAATTCTCAAGCAAGATGACCCGAAACAGCGGGTGTGGGGAACGGCAAGTACCTGCTGTGCTGCCATTGCCCAAGGGGCGGATCTTCTGCGAGTCCATGATCTGCCTGAGATGTGGGAAGTGTCTAGGGTTGCGGATGCGATTTGGCGCGTTTAGCTTGTTCCTTTAACTGCCTGATCGCTTCCTCGGTGGAAACTTGGGGAAATTCCTTGTAAAAGCGCCCTACATTCCAAAACGGTTCCGGGGTTTGTAAAATAATGGCGCGATCGCAGCTTTGTTCCAGTTGCGGTTTCATCTCCAACGGGGCAACGGGTGCGGCAATCCAAACTTGTGCGGGGTCTTGTTCTCGTAATGCTGCTATCGCTGAGAGTATGGTCATCCCAGTGGCAATCCCATCATCGACAATAATGACAATGGCATTTTCAACACTAGTAGAGGGGCAGTGGGGATTAAACTGTTCTTGTTGCGCGATCGCGCTTTGCAGTGCCTTTTCCCTGGCTTGGTCTAACGCTTGCTGATTGCTTTCTTCCAGCAGAGACGTCTGCCCCCAAACAGTTGTTCCATCCGGCGTTACTGCCCCCAATGCCAACTCTGGATTAGACGGAAGCGCGATTTTCTTGGCCGCTAACACCTCTAACGGACAATTTAACCGTTGGGCAAGGGGAACAGCCACTGGGATTCCACCGCGAGGCAGCGCAACTACCCTAACCGCGGCTTCCACACCACCGAGGGCAGTTGCGACAGCTTCAGCAAGCTGTTCTCCAGCGCTTAACCGGTTTTTATATGAGGTTACATCGGACACAGTTTATGAGTTTCTGCTATTCATTCAAGGCAGGTGAAATCGCTTTGAGATTCCCCTTCTCCTGTAACAAACCATACTCAATTCCAGCAACCACGGCTTGGTAAGAGGCATCCAAAATGTTCGGCGAAACCCCAATCGTTGTCCAACGTTGTTTGCCATCGCTAGATTCGACCAGAACGCGCGTCACCGCATCCGTTCCTGCTGTACTATCGAGGATACGGACTTTATAATCCGTTAAATGGAACGCTGCGATTTCAGGGTAGAACTGTACTAATGCTTTCCGCAGGGCAGCATCTAACGCGGACACTGGACCATTGCCTTCGGCGGCTTCTAAGATATCTTTGCCATTGACACTGACTTTGATCGTAGCCACCGCATCACTGAGTAAGGCTTCTTCACCTCTGAGCATATCGCAATTCACTTGAAAGCCTTTTAATTGGAACATTTCTTGACGTTGTTCCAACATTTCATAAACCAGCAGTTCAAAACTGGCTTCGGCAACTTCAAACTGATAGCCTTGGTTTTCCAGTTCTTTAGTGCGTTGGAGGATATCGCGACAGGTGGGGTCTTTTTTATCCAACTGAATCCCAAAAGAGCGGGCTTTTGCCACAATATTACTAATTCCAGCTTGATCGGAAATGACAATGCGGCGTTCATTACCAATCACTTTCGGATCAATGTGTTCGTAAGTTAGCGGATTGCGTTCTACGGCTGAAACATGAATGCCCCCTTTATGGGCAAAGGCGGAACGTCCAACAAAGGGTGCATGGGGATTAGGAGCAAAATTAACAATTTCGTTGATTAAATGACTGGTGGGGGTGAGTTTTGCCAGTTCTTCTGGTTCTAAGCAGGAATAGTTCAGTTTTAATTGCAGATTGGGAATCACTGAACAGAGATTGGCATTGCCACACCGTTCTCCATAGCCGTTCATTGTCCCTTGCACCATAGTCGCCCCATTTTCCACTGCCACTAAGGAACTAGCGACTGCTGTATCGGAATCATTATGGGTATGAATCCCCAATTTCGGTACCGATTCGTTACTGGGGTTAATTCCGAAATGCTGAACAATCGTCTGACTCACTTCACCCACCGTTTGCGGTAAGGTTCCACCGTTGGTGTCACAGAGAACCAGCCACTCCGCCCCTGCTTCCACAGCCGTTTCTAATGTTTTCATCGCATAGTCCGGGTTAGCCTGATAGCCATCAAACCAATGTTCCGCATCATAAATAACCCGTCTGCCTTGGGAGCGTAACAGCGCGATTGTATCGCGAATCATGGCGCAATTTTCTTCTAAAGTCGTTTTTAAACCTTCTGTAACGTGTAAATCCCAAGACTTCCCAAAAATCGTCACCCAGCGCGTTCCTGCCGAGAGAATCGCTTGTAGCATGGGGTCATTTTCTGCTGAATGGTTGGGGCGACGAGTGGAACAAAAAGCCACCACTTCTGCTTGGGAGAGCGGTTCTTCTTTCAGTTGCCAGAAAAATTGGACATCCTTGGGATTCGCACCGGGCCATCCCCCTTCAATAAAGGGAATCCCGAGTTGGTCTAATTTATGAGCAATTTTGAGCTTATCTTCTACAGAGAGAGAGATCCCTTCTTGTTGTGAACCATCTCTGAGGGTCGTGTCATAAATCCAGACGCGATTGTTTTTGGGGTTTAAACTCATTCCTAATTTAAAAATTGGCTTAAAAACTTAGTTTGAATCAATCTCAAACAATGATTACTTGTTAAATATTGATTTTTAATTTTACCTTATTGAAGTCCCTAGCTGTCACGCATTTCTTGAGCGGTTATCCCACTGGCTGTATTGTTGGCATACTTTTCGTACTGAGCAATGTAAAATTCGCGAGCGTTCTGAATTTGTTGGACGGACTCGCGCTGAGACATCTCTTGCCACCAGTGTCGGAGCAAGGAACAACTTTGGGGAAGAAACACATCCCGATAATGCTCTAAGATACAAAAGCGTTCAAACCAAGGATAGAAGGTTAAATCCACTAAAGATAAACGATTGCCGAACCAATACTTGCCATTGCTACTCAATTTTTGCATTCCTTCTTGTTCCATGAACTGTAACTGTTCTTGGAATTGAGTTTTCCATTTGGTTTGCTTTTCTGGGTTTTGTTCCAGCAGCATTTTATAGAAAACCGGCACCAATTTTGTATTGGCAAAATCAATCCAAATTCTAGCTAGGGCGCGTTCACCAGGAGAGTCTGGAAACAGAGCTGGTTTTGGAAACGCTTCCTCTAAATATTCATTAATAATGGCTGATTCCCAAATTCGATTTTCCTGATGTTTAATAACAGGAACTTTACCATAAGGAGACACTTCAGAAAACCAATCCGGTTTCTTATTTAAGTCAATTTCAATAAGTTGGAAATCAAGTCCTTTTTCCATGAGGGTAAGGCGCGTGCGGTGGGCAAAAGGGCAAACACTGGCACTGTAGAGTTCTAGGGTCATTTGAAAATTCTTCTGGCTACGATCACTTGTTTCTAATTTGATGGTAAGCTAGACGCGATCTCAGATTCATTGCACTACCAAAAACGACAACAATGGGAACTGTTATTAGTACCGTTAACATGAAAGGAGGCGTGGGCAAAACCACCCTAACAGTTAATCTTGCCACTTGCTTAGCCAAGAATCATCAAAAACGAGTTTTAGTGGTCGATTTAGACTCACAAATTAGTGCGACTTTGAGTTTGATGCCGCCGCAAGAGTTTTCCAAAGCGCGTCGGACTCGTCGCACCCTCAGTTATCTCATTGATAAAGTAGTGCGTCCGAATATTCGTCGTAAGTATGATACGCCTGATTTAATTTACTCGCAAATTTGCGAAATTAATGGCTTAGAATTACTTGCTGGCGATATTGAACTTTATGATGAGTATTTAGTCTCGAAAAAACTCCATGAAGAAGCGATTTCAGATTCCGAACAAGATTTTAATCAGGCTTGGGATAATTTTGAATCTACTCTTGTGCGAAAAATCATCGAACCCGTTATTGATGACTATGATTTTATTATCATGGACTGTGCACCGGGTTATAATTTGCTCACTCGCAGTGGCATTGCGGCCAGTGATTTTTATTTACTTCCTGCCCGTCCAGAACCTTTATCATTAGTTGGAGTTCAACTGCTAGAAAAGCGGATTGCACGCTTAAAGAAAAATGATAAAACAGAATCTGAACAACTGCAAAAACTCAGTTTATTAGGAATCGCTTTTATTTTATCCAGCGGCGGATTATTTGGTCGCTACTATAAGCAAGTGATGCAACGCATTGAGCAAGATTTTGAACCGGATCAAATCTTTCAACAACAAATTCCGATGGATGTTAATGTTGCTAAAGCAGTGGATATGTTTACGCCTGCGGTTTTAGCAATGCCTAATTCTTCAGGTTCAAAGGCGTTTGTTAAATTAACAGAAGAAATTTTGCAGAAGATACCTAATGGTTAAGGACATGCTAGATTAAACATGAAAAATTAACCACAGAAATGCCAACCTTAAAACAGTATCATTCTACTAGTTTTTGATTTATTTACTATTTTTAATGCCTTTTTTGCGTAACTCTTGTAGAAAGAATTCTTCTAAAGAAATCCGTGCTAATTTTAATTCTAAAATCTCGGCATTGATAGCCGCTAATTTTGCTAAAAATGTCTGATTATCCCAGCGGGTTACCAATTGACCCGACCAACGATTTTCCTCAAAGTTAAGATTATTGATCCACCGTTTTAAGTCTTCAGGGTTACCGCCTCTTCCCACCACATGGTATGTATCCTGACTCCCCAATAATTCATCAAGGGAACCGGAACCAATGATTTCTCCTTGGGCTAAGATTGCAACGCGATCGCAGATTTGTTCAACATCAGCCAAGACATGAGAATTAAAAAAGATCGTTTTTCCTTGTTCTTTTAAATGTAAGATAATCTGGCGCATTTGATAGCGTCCAATCGGATCTAAACCCGACATGGGTTCATCTAAAAATACGACTTCTGGGTCATTAATAATTGCTTGCGCCATGCCAACCCGTTGTAGCATTCCCTTCGAATATTGACGCAGTTGTTTTTTCTTCGCCGTATTTTGGTCTAACCCAACCATATCAATCAGTTGGGGAATGCGTTTCTTTTGGACGGCAGGGGGAAGTTGAAATAGTCCAGCGGTAAATTGAAGGAATTCCCAAGCAGTTAGATAATCGTAGAGATAAGGATTTTCTGGAAGATAGCCGACCCGTTGTTTCACAGCGCGATCGCTGATCGGTCTTCCCAGTAAAACTGCCCGTCCTGAACTCGCCCGCACAATCCCTAATAAAATTTTTAAGAGCGTCGTTTTTCCGGCGCCATTCGGTCCGAGTAAACCAAACGTTTCTCCTTCATAGACGGTTAAACTACAACCTTTCAAAGATTCAACAGTTTGATTTAACCAGAATCCGGTACGATAGACCTTTTTCAATTCCCAAGTTTGAACAACCCGAGTTGCTTCTGGGTCGGGAAGGGTAATTTGGGGTCGAGATGTAACTGAATCCATCCTAAATATCTTACCTAGAATACGATCATTCCTATTATTCCCCATTTTGAGTCCCAGATTACACCTTCCTCAACGGAAGATTCCTGCTGCAACCGTTGGTCAATGTGATTACAGGTTAAGCCGAAATCTCAGCCAGGAAGTAAAAAATCATTTCTGAGCTTGAGGGGAATTAGATAGGCTGAGGATTGCTGTCATTAGCATACTTTACAAGATCACGATATTGCATTTTGCAACAAAGTAGCGGAATTAGTCCGTTTAAATCCTTTACAGTAGAGGATAATAGGCAAAATCAAACGGTAGCACTTGTAAAACAACGCAACCTATGCACATTAGCGAAATTACTCATCCCAACCAGTTGCACGGGTTATCGATTCGTCAATTGGAAACCATTGCCCGGCAAATACGGGAAAAACATCTCGAAACGGTTTCCACCAGTGGCGGACACCTAGGACCCGGTTTAGGCGTCGTTGAACTGACCCTTGGCTTATATCAAACCCTGGATTTAGACCGCGATAAAGTGATTTGGGATGTTGGGCACCAAGCCTATCCCCATAAAATGATTACGGGACGATACCATCGCTTCCATACCTTACGCCAAAAAGATGGTATTGCTGGCTATCTCAAACGTTGTGAAAGCCCATTTGACCATTTTGGTGCGGGTCACGCCTCCACAAGCATTTCTGCTGGCTTAGGGATGGCATTGGCGCGGGATGCCAAAGGTGAAGATTTTAAGGTCGTTTCGGTGATTGGTGATGGTGCTTTAACCGGCGGTATGGCATTAGAAGCAATCAACCATGCGGGACATCTCCCCAATACCAATTTAATGGTGGTTCTTAATGATAACGAAATGTCGATTTCGCCGAATGTGGGGGCGATTTCTCGTTATTTGAATAAGGTGCGCTTATCACCACCGATGCAGTTTTTAAGCGACAATTTAGAAGAACAATTTAAGCATTTACCATTTTTTGGGGAATCTTTTACTCCCGAGATGGAACGGGTGAAAGAAGGAATGAAACGACTAGCGGTCCCAAAAGTTGGCGCTGTCATTGAAGAATTAGGCTTTAAGTATTTTGGTCCCATTGATGGGCATAACTTAAGCGAGTTAATTCATACCTTTAGACAAGCCGAACAAGTGACCGGTCCGGTTTTAGTCCATGTGGCAACCACCAAAGGGAAAGGTTACTCAATCGCGGAAAAAGACCAAGTGGGGTATCATGCCCAAAGTGCGTTCAACATTGCCACTGGTAAAGCCCAGCCGTCTAGTAAACCCAAACCCCCAAAGTATTGTAAAGTTTTTGCCCACACTCTGACCAAACTCGCAGAAGAGAATCCAAAAATTATCGGGATTACTGCTGCGATGGCAACGGGAACTGGTTTAGATAAACTACAGCAAAAACTACCTGATCAGTACGTGGATGTCGGTATCGCAGAACAACACGCCGTTACTTTGGCTGCGGGTTTAGCTTGTGAAGGAATGCGCCCTGTGGCTGCCATTTACTCCACCTTCTTACAGCGGGCATACGACCAAATTATTCATGATGTCTGCATTCAAAACTTACCTGTCTTCTTCTGTTTAGATCGCGCGGGAATTGTTGGTGCCGATGGTCCCACTCACCAAGGAATGTATGATATCGCTTATCTACGGTGTCTCCCGAATATGGTAGTGATGGCGCCGAAAGATGAAGCGGAATTACAACGGATGACCGTCACTGGGGTTAATTATACCGATGGCCCGATCGCGATGCGTTATCCTCGTGGAAATGGCATTGGTGTCCCTCTCATGGAAGAAGGCTGGGATCCCGTCGAAATTGGCAAAGGCGAAATTCTCCGTAATGGAGATGATATTCTCCTCTTAGGTTATGGAACTATGGTTTCCACCGCAATGCAAGCTGCGGAGATTCTTAGTGAACACGGCATTGAAGCCACTGTCGTCAATTCTCGTTTCGTCAAGCCATTGGATACCGAGTTAATTTTCCCTCTGGCGCAGAAAATTGGGCGCGTCGCTACCTTAGAAGAAGGATGTTTAATGGGTGGCTTTGGTTCAGCGGTGACGGAAGCTTTCATGGACAATAACATCTTAGTTCCGGTGAAGCGGTTTGGCGTTCCCGATGAATTAGTGGATCATGCGAAACCCGAAGAAGCAATCGCTGAGGTGGGATTAAACAGTTCTCAAATTGCAGAACAAGTTTTATCGGCTTTCTTCCAGCAAGAAGAATCAGCATCAGTCGTTGTTAAATAGGAATCATTGATTCTAAGTTAATGAGGAGAGGGGAAGAGATTAAGTTTTTCTCTCTCCTTTTGTAGTATCAGATTATTTCCAACCACAAAGACACAAAGAACACAAAGAGATCAATACGATTGAATGGTATTTCTATTAAAGTTTTTTTAGATCACCACAGAGTCACAGAGGAACACAGAGGATTTTTCAGTATCGATCTAAATTAGAGAAAAACTGTTGCCCGTTCCGAAGAGGAAGGATCTCTTTTCATGCATCAAAATAGTGATATAGTTCTCACACTTGATAAAATTATCAACAACCAAGCAATTACTGAAAATGACAAAACAGTATTAGCGCGATCGCGTTTGCTTTTTCCTCAGTTATCTATCAACAAACAACTTAATTTTTTTCCTAATGCATACTCAGTCATTAGAGATTATTGTTTTGATTTTGGCTTATCAGAAGGACAAAGTTTAGACTTATTATGGAAAGTGTGGCTTCCTTTAGCTTTAAAAATTGCGACGAAAAAAGAACAGAAATCCTCCGCAATGATCCAAGGAGTTTTAGGATTACAAGGAACAGGAAAAACAACCCTATCAACCATTCTGCGTTTACTTTTAAATGAATTGGGATATCATACTGTTACTCTGTCTATTGATGATTTATATAAAACTTACGCTAACCGTCAACAGTTACAAAAAGACGATCCGAGACTCGTTTGGAGAGGTCCTCCGGGAACCCATGATGTTGATCTTGGCATCGAATTATTAGATCAGATTCGAGAGGGAAAAAGTCCTATTTCTATTCCTCGATTTGATAAGTCAGCATTTAATGGAATGGGCGATCGCGCAACACCTGAAATCATTCATGAAACAATTGATATTTTACTCTTTGAAGGCTGGTTTATTGGCGTTCAACCTGTTGCAGAAAGTGTTTTTCAATCCCCACCCTCACCCATTACAACCGAAGCAGATCGTCAGTTTGCAAAGGATAATAATCGCCGTTTAACCGCATATCTCCCCTTGTGGAATCGTTTGGATGGTTTAATCATTTTGTCTCCGGTTGATTACCGTTTGAGTCAACAATGGCGCAAAGAAGCGGAACAAAAAATGATCGCACAAGGAAAATCAGGAATGAGTGAAGCGGAGATTCATCAGTTTGTGGAATACTTTTGGCGATCGCTGCATCCAGAATTATTTATCACACCATTAATCGAAAGTAAGCAGAGAGTCGATGGGGTTATTGAAATTGATGCTAATCATCTCCCGATAAAAGTGTATTAATTTTGGGTTACTGTCTCTGCTAACTCTTCATTTCCAAATGCGACTGAGGGGGAGGACACATCCCGGTAGCACATCTTCCCCAGACAGTGACTCGGGTTGCTCTAACACCTCAACCTCGCCCCGGAGTCGATACACTTCCACTTTCCTTTCTTGGGGATCAATTAACCAGCCCAGTTTTGCCCCATTCTCCCTGTATTCCCTCATCTTAGCCTGAAGGGTTGCCAGTTGATCCGATCGCGATCTGAGTTCCACAACAAAGTCAGGACAAATCTTGGGAAAGGTTGCTTTCTCTTCTACGGTGAGACTATCCCAACGTTCCGCACTCACCCAAGACGCATCGGGAGAACGTATCGCACCATTGGGTAACGTAAAACCAGTAGAGGAGTCAAAAGCATGACCCGGTTCTCCTGAATTTCGCCACCAGAGATACAATTCACCTGAGATACTCCAGTTCCGTTTTCCGGTTTCCCAACCCGTTGGCGGATTCACAATTAATTCTCCTTGGGCGTTCCTTTCCAGTCTTAAATCCCGATTGGCGACTGCTAAAGCAGTAAACTGTTCTGGAGTAACGTAAAGATTAATCGTCTGGGGTAAATTGAGAGTAAGAGTTTCTGGTTTTAGAGGAGTTTGTACCATTGCAACCGCTATTTTTTACTTTGTTCAGTAATAGTATGAATTTCTTCATCAATGGCTTCGATCATTGGGTAAGATTTTTGTGCCGAGTAGAGTTTTTTGGCTTTTTCTAAAGAATTCAATGCTGCTTTTGTCTCTCCTTTTTCTTTTAAGGCTAACCCAAGTACGCGATGAGGTTCTGCAAATTTATTGGGTTTAATTTTTGCCCCTTGTTCAAACTGCGCGATCGCGCTATCGATTTTTCCCTGCTGCATATACACTTTTCCTAATTCAATATAGCCATCAACATTTTTCGGCGAACTTTGGGTTAAGGTTTCAAAGGTGGAAATGGCTTCGGTTAAGTTTCGTTGTCCTACAAAGCATTTTCCCAACAAGAGTCGTGCTAAATCATTACTTTTTTGGCGGTCAATAATTTTCTGAAAAATCGGAATTGCCTCGTCATATTTTTCATCTTCATACAGTTGACACGCCTTTTGAAAACGTCTCGAAAGTAGGTAACTTCTTCCTAAAGTAATACCGACTAAGAGAAGAATAATTGAAACGGTAACTAACGCAATAATTTTAGTTGTATTGGGATCAAGTTCTGACATAAGTTAAGCGAGAAAACAAGCGATAGGAAATAATAAATATTCGAGATAAAATAACTTCCAGATAAACTGATAAAAAAGCGCGATCGCGCTTTTTTTGTCTAAATCAACGTTTTGACTACGCCACCACAATAGCAAGAAGAGTCCGCCATGTGTCATCCCCACAAAGAGAGGATTAACATCGGGTAACCACTGCCATGCTGCTAGCATTAATCCTAAATAGCAAGTACTAATCACTAAACGAGTGATATTTAAGATGGTTGGTTTTCCTAATAGCAGGGTAAAGGTTGTGATGTTATATTGTTTATCCCCTTCTAAGTCAGGAACATCTTTAAAAATCGCGATCGCGATGGTAAAAACGAGAATAAATAAGGTTAATGCCCAAATTGCTGGAGGAATTAATTCTTGTTGCGTTAGGGTTTGGCTGAAGTGTAGAAATAAGCCAATATTAACAATCACTCCCCGGACAGTAAAGATACATAATGCCGCCCAAAAGGGAAAGCGTTTCAAGCGAATGGGGGGCAAAGAATAAGCAGTTCCAATCGTTAAACTAACTATGATAGTCCAGAACAGCCACTGACTTGTCATTAAGCTCAGAACAATCGCTAAAATTCCTGTAAGTCCAACAATCCATTGCGCTTGTTTTAAGGAAAAGTCTCCCGCTGCAATGGGTAAACTTGGCTTATTAATCTTATCAATAGAAATATCCTCTAATTGATTTAAACCAACAATATAAACATTGCCCCCTAAACAAGCAATCCAAGCTAATAATAAAGGAACCAAATTAGTCCAATTTAGAGCAATATTACTAATAGCAAGGGTGATAAAGTATAAAGCAAAAACACTTAAAGTTGTACCGATAATTGTATGGGGCCGAGAAAATTTCCAAAGGCTATATAGCCACTCACTGGGATCACGAAAGAAAGTTTTTTCAAGATTATTAGTCATTAGTCATTTGTTCTTTGTTATTCGTTACTGGGTCACTGGTTACTGCTACGCACTGCTTGTAAGATACCAAAACGAATTAAACCGCGACGATATCCGCGACTCATCAAACCCAAGGATAATGCAGCTTCTACTGTTTTCCAACCACTTTCAATCAATCCCATAATCGCTTGCGGAGTCAAGGCAGAGTCAATGACAATATTCCAAAACGGATCCACTGCTTGTGACCAATCATCACATTTAATTTCTTGAAACCCGACTTCTTGCGCGATCGCCCGATATTCCGGTAAAGAAATTACATAAGGTAAACAATACACTCGATAAATCTCTGCAAGATGTTGCTTTTCATCGGCGGTTAACTCCCCCGCTAAAGAATCAGTCGGGCGATGACACCACGTCGCCATCAACAATTTCCCCCCTGGTTTCAACACTCGATAGGCTTCTTGGAGGAACTTCGCTTTATCCGGGAAGTGTTCCCCACTTTCCAATGACCATACTAAATCAAAGCTATGATCCGCAAAAGGTAACGCTAAGGCATTTGCAACTTGAAACTGCACTCTCTCCTCTAAATTTGCTGATTTAGCCCGTTCTGTAGCTCGTTTTGCTTGTTCCGGGGAGAGAGTGATGCCTTGCGCTGTCGCGTTAAATTTTTGGGCGAGATAGAGAGTACTGCCCCCAATTCCACACCCGACATCTAAAATTTGGCTTGGGGAAGATTTAGTTGCACTCAGATGCCCCCAATACAGCAGTTCTTCAATGATATCGATTTGGGCTTGCCGACGGGATACCTTATTCGTCCCACTGCGACCATAATAACCGTGGTGCATATGTTCTCCCCAAATATTTTCCCAAAGAGAACTTGATGCGTCATAGAAGTCTTGGATTTCTTGTTCTAGATTGCGGGACATAAGTTAAGTAGCAATTGATAATTTAATCATTGATCTTATCATTAGAAAGTTTATTCTCTCTTGTGAACGATCTAGGTTGATTAAACGGACAAAAAATGAGAATAGAATCAGGCGCGATCGCGCAGACCTGATAATAAATGTTAGTTTGATTTTGTAGAAAGTGATTACTAATTAGCTGATTTTTCCAGAAATAAAGTTTCACTCTAAATTTCAAAATTTCGCCTTGATTATTTTTGATAGGATTTTAAGAACAGCATCGAGAGCAAATGCCACATTTCTTCACCAGATATGATTAGAAACCCAATAACGGGTTTAAAGAAGCAAAGCACACGAAAAATATTAATCCTGACTGTCGTTAAATTTAATCGCGATCGCGCTTAGTCAAGCAGTGACAGTTAGATCCCTTTTCCTCTCAAGCGATGTCGTCTGCTGTCAGCAACTGTTGGTTAGAGATAGGCTTATTCCCTAATCTCACCATAGAGAGAAAAAACATTTTAGCACAAATTAATAGTGATCTAAATTAAGTATTTAAGTCAACTAAGAGATTGCTTCTCAGTTATTTATCATAAAAATTAATAAATAATTAATCTAACTCCTCAAAAATTAAGTTCAGTTACTCCCTTCTCGAAGAAAAACTAACTAGCAACTTCCTCAGGATAGATTCTGAATTTTGAGGAAGAGAAAACGCCTTAAATTAGACAAATCAAAGATCATAAAGGATTCATCAGTATTTTTAACTGTCTTAAAAAGCCATCTCTATAGGAAGATAGAAATTCTGATAGGAGGGCTTTTCAAAGATGAGAGTTATGTTAATTTGTATTAAGCAATTGGGCTTACTTCTAAGCTACGACATCTGTACATCTGTTCTAAAAACTGATCATGACCAAGACAACCTCTGCTGTAAAGGCTTTTATCGCCACCTATAATAATGAGCCTTTAACCGACCAAGACTTAGATAGTGCTGTGGAAGCAATTTTTTGTAGCACTCCTTTTAGGCACCTGCTTCTATCACTGATTGATAGCGATGCTTTCTCTCCTCACCTAGGAGAGGAATTTGCCCAAGCCAGCGCAATCAAAGGTTTAGCTGCTTGTCGCCAACTGCGGACTTGTCTTAACCACTCACTCAGTCACTTTTTTGGCTTACTCGCCCAACTCATTTCTGCCTTCGATGAACTCGCTGGATCAGAATGGTATACGTTTTCTAACCGCATTCATTATTCTGAACTCGCAACCACAAAACTACTGGATCGTCTCTTGCGCAGCGAAGATGGGAAGTTTTATGAAGAACTTTCCTCGCGTCTTGTCGAAACGGATCCTCATGCTATTTATCCGACTTCCAGCTACCGTCACAGTCAAGGCTATGTGGTCAGTACAGAGGATGATCAAACAGTGGAAGCGGTGATGAGCGCCAGTACCTTTACTTCAATTAAAGTGTTGGAAAACTGTCTTGATCCCCAAGAAACAGTGTTAAGAGATATGTATATTTCTTTAGGGCGCTGTGTGTGTTTAGTCGATCACAATGTGGAACGTTACTATGGCGAGCAAATTGAGAATTATTTTGAATACCACGAAATCAAATTAGACAAGTTGGTCTATCGCGCCATGGAAGTGGATAAAGGCATTCACACAGTGGAAAGAATGCTCGGCGATTTCAAACGTCTTGGTGTTTCTCGTAATGAACCGGTCTTGATCGTCGGTGGCGGTGTCTTAACAGATACGGGCGGTTTAGCGTGTGCTCTCTATCACCGCAATACCCCTTATGTGATGCTTTCTACCTCGATTGTTGCAGGGATTGATGCCGGTCCTTCTCCTCGTACTTGCTGTGACGGTTTTGGTTATAAGAATCTCTTTGGCGCTTACCACGCACCCGTTCTATCTCTGACTGATCGCTCTTTCTTCAAAACATTGCGCGAAGGTTGGTTACGACACGGCATTGCTGAGATTCTCAAGATGGCAGCAGTAAAAGATGCAGAATTATTCAGTTATCTGGAACAAGCTGGGGAAGATTTGATTAGCACTCGTTTCGGAACACTCAACTGTGAACGGAATGACAAAATTAGCGTTCTTTCCCAGAAAATTCTAGGCGCAGCAATGCGGAGTTATGTCGAAGCAGAGTATGACAACTTGTATGAAACCCATCAATGTCGTCCTCATGCTTATGGACATACCTGGTCACCAGGATTTGAAATTGAAGCCGGATTACTGCATGGACATGCAGTTGCCATTGGCATGGGCTTTGGTGCTTACTTGAGTTATCGCAATAACTGGCTAAGCACCAAAGATTTCCATCGCATTCTCAATTTGATCAGTTCCTTTGGCTTGAGTCTCTGGCATGATGTCTTGTTGAATAAAGAAATCGTTTGGGCTGCCCAAGAAAAAATGGTGCAAAAACGCGGTGGTAATTTAGCAGCACCGATGCCGAAAGGTGAAATCGGCAAATGTGGGTATCTCAATCAGCTCACTCGCAATGAACTGGAGCGCGCGATCGCGCAATATCAAGAGATTTGTGCCGAATATCCTCGCAATGGACTCGGAATTGAACCTCACTGTCATGATGTTGGCTTAGAAAATCCCGCCACGGTCGGTCACCACCTACCAGCAGCGTCTTCAGAACAAGCAGAAGAAGAACTCTTCTCCACTGTGTAAATCAGTTTTGAGAATATGATCTTTAGTCGAGGGCGGAACTTAGATTTAGTTTAAGTTCCGCTTTTTTGATTTTCACCAGCCCACCTTGACCGATTTCCAAACAACTAGAACCAGCGTTTGAGAAGTTGACCTAAAACTAGGGGAACAAAACTGGCACCAATAATTAACCCCCACCCTTGTAAACCTGGATGAACTAGCGATAAGACAGTTGAGACACCAGGAGTATAGGTGGCTAGCAAGAGTAAGGCAGTACAAATTCCCAAAGCGCCCCAAATGTAGAGATTAACCGTAATTTCATTACGGAATAAACCCGACTCGGTCTCGCGCATATTGAAAACGTGCCACAAACGACCAAATGCTAAGGTTAGAAAGGAAATTGTGACTGCTTCTTCTAGGGGAAGAACAAAGACTTGCAAGGAAATAGCAAAGATTCCGAGGATAGTCGCAGCAATCATTACACCATACAAACCGATCATTAACCAGTAGTGACGCGTCAACAAGGGTTCAGTGGGATTACGAGGGGGACGGTGCATGACGGCATGGTTGCCTTCACCGGCACCCAAAGCGAGAGCCGGAAAAACATCGTTAACGGCGTTGAGAAAGAGAATCTGTAAGGGAAGTAGGGGAAGAGGCGCACCAATAAAGGAGGTAATAGCCACAGCGATAATTTCTCCAACATTACCTGAGAGTAAATAGAGGGTAAATTTGCGAATATTATTAAAGATGGTGCGTCCTTGGGCAATAGCAACGACAATGGTGGAAAAAGCATCATCTTGCAGCACCATGTCCGCCGATTCCTTGGCAACTTGGGTGCCGCGATCGCCCATAGCAATGCCGATATCTGCTTTTTTCAGGGCGGGTGCATCATTAATGCCATCGCCTGTCATTGCAATAATGGCATGGTGGCGCTGGTGCAGCGTAATTAAATTCAACTTTTGCTCAGGCGTAACCCGGGCAAAGATTGGCGCTTGTAATAACTGTTGTTGTTCGGACTCGGAGAGTTGATCGAGATGTTCTAAGACCTCGCCTTGTCGGACTTGGGTCGTGTCGTCTGCAATCAGTCCCACGGAAATGCCGATTTTACGTGCAGTTACTGCTTGATCTCCCGTTAACATAATCACCCGAATGCCCGCTTGATGACAGTCTTGAATCGCCTCTTTCACCGCAAGTCGCGGTGGATCGAGTAAGCCGACTAACCCTATCCAAACTAAATTGTCATAAGGATCACAATCGGGATCATCAACAATTTTATAGGCAATGCCTAAAACCCTTAGTCCGTCGGCTGCCATGTCATGACAGCGATCGCGCCATTGTTTGCGGACTTTGTTGGTGAAGAGTTTTTCTTCTTTTTCTAGGAGATAATGGGAACAGAACGGAAGCACTGCTTCTAATGCCCCTTTGACCGCCACTAAATAGGAACCTTCTAAACTTTCGATGCTTGCCAAAAACGCCTGATCCCAATGGTCAGCTCGATGAAGGGTTGCCATGCGCTTACTCTCAGAATCAAAAGCAACCTCGCGAATTTCGGGTAGATCTTGTAATAATTGCTGCCGATCTAACCCTGCTTTTGACCCTGCTACCAAAAGTGCCACTTCTGTGGGGTCACCAATGAGATCTTTGTCATTCGCATCAGGTAACGTTGCATTATTACAGAGGAGTGCCATCATCAGTAAGGCTTGGAGTCCTTTGTGCTGGCTGGGATCGATCTTCTCTTGGTTGTGAAAAAAATCCCCTTGTTGAGCCAGTGCTTTCCCGGTTACTTCATAATCCCCATCCGCTAAGGCAATTTGGGTCAAGGTCATCCGGTTTTCTGTTAGTGTCCCAGTTTTGTCAGTACAGATGATATTGGTGGCGCCGAGGGTTTCCACTGCCGAGAGACGATTCATCAGGGCATTGCGCTTTGCCATCCGCCACATTCCCCGCGCTAAAGCAACTGTTGCCACAATCGGGAGCCCTTCTGGAATGACTGCGACCGCAAGCGCGATCGCGGTTTCTACCATCAGTAAGAGATCTTGTCCCCCTAAGATGCCAGAAACGGCGACAAAAACAGCTAAAACTAAGGTCAACCAAATCAAGCGCTGACTAAGCTGTTCCAGGCGTTTTTCTAAGGGAGTCACCTCCGCTTGCGCTTCTGCCATCAACTTGGAGATTTTTCCGAGTTCCGTCCGCATTCCGGTAGCAATGACCACGCCAGTGCCACTACCCCGAGTAACAGCCGTGCCTTTGAACAAGAGATTTTTTTGTTCTGCTAAGGGTAAATTCGCTTCCAGAGGGGCAATGCTTTTACCCACCGGAATCGACTCGCCAGTTAATGCTGATTCATCCGCTTGCAGTTTCGAGCATTCTAGAACCCGCAAATCTGCCGGCACCAGATCTCCGCCTTCGAGTAAGACAATATCCCCCGGGACCAGTTCTTCTGTATTCACCGACGATACCCGACCATTGCGGCGTACTGTGGCATAGGTTTGGCTTAACTTCTGGAGGGCTTCCATCGAGCGGACTGCCTTCAGTTCGGTGACAAAGCCAATGCCGGCATTAAGCGCGATCGCGATTAAAATCGCAATTCCTTCAATCCATTCTCGAAAGGCAAACGAGAGAACAGCGGCAATGCCTAATAGTCCAATAATCGGACTTTTGAACTGGTCAACAAAAATTTGCCAAGGGGTTCGCCCCTTTACCTTTTGCAGTTGATTGAGACCGTAGGTTTGTTGCCCTTGTTCTACTTGCGCACTCGTCAATCCCTGCTTGACATCAACACAGAGGCTTGCCAAAACCTCCTCAATTGATTGAGTGCTGGCTTGACGGGCTTGTCTCTCAATATCCAACCTAAGCCTCCCTTCGGACTGACCGGAAACGATGTTGCTGATCTGATCCTACAGATTAAGGAATCTTTTCAGAGTTTATCGTAACTTTGCCACCCAACCCATGAAGCTGAGGCCAAGTTGGTGGAGTGATCTCCAGTAGAAAACACTAGAGTTCTTGTTGAGAGACGCCGAGCGCTAATTGACCTGCTAGTTGACGTTGTGGTTGTTCTCGCAGGGGATGGTATCGCACGCCTTGACCATCACGGAAGAGTTTTTCTAAACCAAAGGGTCGGTGAAAAGCGCGTCCACCGGCAATTTCCATGGATGAATCAAGAAGATTAAGCACTGCTTTGGCAATTAAGGTTCGTCCACTCATAATTTGATTGGTAGTTTCAAAGCTCGGCTGATGAGAACTAGCAGTTTCAATCATCTGCGCGATCGCGAGTTGAGCAGCCATTAACTCATTTTCCAAACCACCGACCAGGTAGCAAACATCCGCTTGATCACGATTTTTTCTGGCTTGCTGGAGAGCTAAATCTCTGGCGGCTTCAGCAATTCCCACATAAACCGAATAAATAATCGGAATCGCAATCATGGCGATTAAATGAAAAGCAGGATGCCATTGACCGGCAGGGCGACGTAAGGTGATTCCTGATTCGGGAATCAAAACATCAGAGAGGATAATATCATGAGATCCGGTTCCTCGCATTCCCATCGCTTGCCAGGTGGGTTGTATGGATACACCCGGGGTATTCATAGGGACAGCAAAATGAAGGACGGTTGCCCCCTCAACTGGGTCGTCATAGACAGCACTGGTGAGGAGTAAATCACCAGCAGGGGCACCACTGGAAAAAATTTTACGCCCGTTCATCAGAAAACCGCCTTCGGTTTGGGTTGCGGTTCCCGACCCATCGAGCCAATCGGAACCGCCACTACTGAGCAGTATAATTTGCTCTTGGGCAACCCGCTTGAGTAACCCTTCGACTGGAGCATTTTGATGACGCCACTTCCAAGTCGCCACCATTACTTGGTGGGTATGCATGGAAAAGGCAAGTGCCGTGGAGCTACAGTAGTAGCCTAAAATTCGCAAGATCTGGCAAACTTCAGCATAGCTAGCACCCCCTCCTCCCAATTCGGTAGGGATACCTGCTGCTGTCAGTCCAGAGGTTTTGAGACGGTTAAAATTTTCCGTAACAAATTCATCGGAACCATCAGCAGCTTGCTCATTGGGAATAAACTCTTCTCCTAGGGATTGAGCCAAATCCAACCAGTCGTTTTCATGACTTTGTTGGGCGGCTATAGCAATTGGTTCTAACATGAGAATAGCTCCTTAAATGTGAGCATCTGTTATACTTCAATTCTCTTGTGCAGGAAACTGTCATACAAGATCAAAATCTAAACTGAATCAATCTGGATTGAAATTTGCCATGGGCAAGGGATATGGTCAGTATTGCCCCATTGCGAGAGCCGCGGAAGTTATTTGTGAGCGCTGGACTCCTTTGATTCTCCGAGAATTGATGTCTGGTAGTTGCCACTTTAATGAAATCAGTCGTGGGGTTCCTCTCATGTCGCGGGCATTACTCATTAAACGCCTGAAAGAGTTAGAAATGGCGGGAGTCATTCACTCTCAGCAAAAGGAAACTGGACAAGGGTCAATCTATTTACTGACCCCTGCTGGAAAAGCATTACGCCCCCTGATTGAGCAAATGGGACTTTGGGCAGCGCACTGGGGCAGCGATCATCTCTCAGCACAACATCTAGATGATAAGTTACTGATGTGGGGATTACGGCGCACCATTAATCTCGAAGCAATTCCCGCAACCAAAATTGTGCTGCAATTTGACCTCCGGGGCTTGGTAAAAGGTCGGAAGAAAAGGCGCAGCTATTGGATGGTCATTCATCAGCAGCAAGTGGATGTTTGCTTAAAAGATCCCGGCTTTGAGGTCGATGTTGTCATCATGGCTGATCTCAGTGCCTTAACTCATGTGATGATGGGGTATAAGAGTCTTGATCAAGAAGTCAAAGCTGGAAACATTACTTTTGAAGGGAACAGAGATTATATTCAACAATTGCCGACCTGGCTCTATCTTCGTGGTGAACGCCGGTATGAATCGGGATTAGCTCCCCCAATTCCGGGGAAAATGACAGGAGATCAAAAATGAATCGAATAATTTCGTGCTTAGCAATCAGTACTGTCTTGAGTCTGGCATTTGCAGACAACGTTATGAGCGAAGATGTAACCAATCTCGTGATTAATGAAACCCAACTCGACGAAGAGATCAACAAAGCTTGTTTGTCGATCTGTCAAGGGAATAGAAGGCATGGCAAACTGGACCGTTTCTTACTGCAAAAAACTGACTCGAATCGCTTTTTAGCTCAGGCAAAGGTTTCACTACACAATCGGCATTATGTTGATTCACCGCAGCTATTCGGGCAACAACTTGGCAATGGCTTTACAGCTTATAACTACACAGTGGTTGCTGTTGCACAAGGAATCTTAAATGATCAATCCTGTTTATTAGAAATTAAAGATATACAGGTAGAAAATGATCAATTAGGACTCACTGCACTAGCACAAGAGCAAGTGGGTAAAACTTATCATATCGACGGCTGTCGTAAATTTACTGCAGGATTGTAATATCAAATGCAGGCGGAAACTTGATTTTGATCAATCAACTTTAAGCCTTATTCTTGTTTTCACGATGGCAACCAATGGGATAGGGAGAATGATAGGTTTGCTCTCGTTTGCCAAACCATTGATAACGATGATCGCGAATTTGTTCATAGGCGCGATCGCCGAAAGGTTTTAAGCCGGGGATTTGTCGGTAGAGGGCAACTAATCCTTCAGTAAAGGGGATTTGACGAGCAATTTCTTCTGCTGCTTCACTCCCTTGCCAACGTTGGTTTGGATCTTGGGCATCGATCAGAATCATCCCGAGTTCACAGTCTTGGGCTGTGATGTGGAAGCGCTTCAGGGTGGCTTCGTCTTGCATCGGAAGATAATCAAATTGCGCTCCTTGGTCCAACTTTTCTAGTTGTTGCACCAAGGAAACACAAAGATTGCAATTGCCATCGTAAATGACGTGGTACTTCATTTGGGGTTAATGGGAGACTTTTTGTCCGATTTTAGGTTCGGTTCCCGCCAGAATCCGCTCCACATTCCCTCGGTGTCGCCAGAAGACATAGAGGGCGGCACAAACGGCAAAGATCATGTAAGGAAGTGGTTCGCCGAAGCTAACCATCAAGATATTAATCGCGATCGCGCTGACTAAGGAACTTAAGGAGACCATGCGGGAGGCAGCTAAAGTCACGCCAAAGGCAGCAACTCCTGCTAAAGCAACACCCGGTGTCATCATCAATAAGGTTCCTAAACTGGTGGCGACTGATTTGCCCCCGGTAAAGTTCAACCAGACCGACTTGCTATGACCAAATACTGCCGCTAACGCAGCGAAAATAATTAGCCAAGCCGTTGCGTTTTCTGATAGAGCCAGGGCGGGCACCTGCGCTACACTAATCTTAACAATTCCCACGGCAAGGGCACCTTTGAGCAAATCCACTAATAACACCGCAACCGCTGCTTTTGTACCTAAAACCCTTAAGACATTCGTTGCCCCCGTTGAACCGGAACCATACTCGCGAATATCAATCTTTTGCAGCCAGGAACCAGCTAAAAAGCCAGTGGGAATCGACCCTAACAAGTACGCAGTTAGGAGCAAGACAACATTAATGAAAACTAAATTTGACATCATTTGATTGCAACCTATAATTTTTTATTTTTAGCGATCAACACGGAAATTAAATCTAAAAAAACACTAATAAATCCCTGTCTCGCCTTCTTTTTGATGACGAGACAAAAGAGGAATGACCAGATAAGTCAAGCCAGAAATTAGTGTGAGGAAGACAGCCAGCCAAAATAAGACCTGAGCAAAAGTGAGCCAATTGGTATCAGTAATCGGAGCAATTAATGCCGCGATCGCGATGATTTGGCAAACGGTTTTTACTTTTCCGAGGCGGTTGGCACCGGGGATATCTTGACCGGCAAGATTGGGATTCACTCGCCATCCCGCGATCGCGAGTTCCCGTCCTAAGATCAAGAACACGCCCCAACTCGGAATTGTCCCCCACTCAACTAATATCAAAAGTGGCGCAAAAATCAAGAGCTTATCCACTAATGGATCTAAAAATTTTCCTAAATCCGTGACTTGGTTCAATTTACGCGCTAAATAACCATCGAGCCAATCGGTTGCTGCAACCAGTAAGAAAATCCCTAAACCCAGCCAGTGGAAAACAACAGCAGGCTGAGCAAGAAAATAGAAAATAAAGGGAATCCCCAAAAGACGAGAGACTGTGATTTGTGTGGGAAGATTAAGCATGAGTGAAAAGTTGCGATCTCAGCCCCCTGATAGGCAAATGGCATCTCCCAGGATTGATGTAGAGAAAACAAATTCCCTGTTTAAATTTTAGAAGAAAACGCGATCGCGATGGTGCTCCTCTTCGCAATTCAAAACGAGGGAAAGAACCACGGTAAAATCGTAGAAACTTGAACCCAAAAGCCGCAGATGAGTTATTTAATTATTGGTGCAAGCCTAAACCCAGACAGCCACAGCCAAGTCTTAGCTGAACAGGCCCAACAACTCTTACAAGCCCGTGGGAAAGAAGCCCAGTGGCTTGACCTCAGAGAAATCCGTCTCCCTATGTGTGATGGCAGTAGGGCTTATGGCGATCCGACCCTTCCTCCCCTGAATCAAGCAGTTGCAGAAGCCGAAGGAATTTTAGTCGCAACGCCGATTTATAACTATGATGTCAATGCTGCCATTAAAAACTTTTTGGAACTAACCGGTAAGTCCTGGCAAGAAAAAACCGTGGGCTTTCTCTGTGCTGCGGGTGGACAAGGAAGTTATATGTCAGTAATGCCCTTTGCCAATAGTTTGATGTTAGACTTTCGTTGCTTGATTATTCCGCGTTTTGTTTATGCGACGGGGGATGCGTTTTTAGAAGGCAGATTGGTGGATGAAACGATTAAAACGCGCCTTGCCGAATTAGTGGATCGTCTTGTCGAAGTGACCACTGCCTTAAACGGGCAAACGGCCAATGTTTCTTAGCAATTGCAGGTGTTGGTCAACCGAAGCAACGGTATTCGCCGCGATAGCGCCACTGGCGGCAACGGCAGGTAAGCCAATCCCCGGAAACGTAGAATCACCACAGCACAGTAAGCCATTCCACGGGGTGTTGGCACCGGGAAAAAGACCATTTTCGGCATTAATGGCTGGTCCATAAGTCCCGCGATGCCGTCTTAAAAAGCGTTCATGGGTGAGAGGGGTTCCGATTAAAGTAACCTCAGCGCGATCGCGCACATCAGGAATGGCTCGGGCAATGGCATCCCACAATACTTGCGAGCGTTCTACTTTTAATTTTTGGTAAGTGTCACTGCGCCGATCTAACCCTTCCCATAGCGAGTAGGGTTCACTGGCAGGGGTATAAGCATGAATCACGTGCTTTCCCTCCGGTGCCAGGGTCGGATCGAGTAAGGAAGGGATTGAGACCAAAACCACATTTTGCTCGGCTGTTACCCCCTTTTCCCAATCGTTAACTATGATGTGATGACAGGGCAAATCCTCTGGTAAATCCGTGCCATCAATGCCTAAGTGCAAGTGCATAAAACTAGGGCATTGCGGCAGCGATTCCTTTTCTTTGCGAAACGTTTGCGGAATATTTTCTGAGGGGAGGAGTTTCAAGGTATCCCAAATCGAAGCATTAGAAACAACCGCCTCGGTTGCTCGCAGTTCTTCCCCAGTTTTCAGGCGAACGCCCACAGCCCGCTTGCCGGAGAGTAAAATTTCTTCGACGGTTGCCCCTAAACGCAATGTCCCCCCGTACTTTTCCAAACCTCGCACCAACGCTTGTACTAAAGCATCACTTCCCCCCAAAGGATAATCCAACTGAACATTCGGGCGATACCAATCGGCAAACATAAACGCCATTTCTGCGGCACTGGTGCCATTTGCCGGTAAGCCCGACAAGAGATAACAGAGCAAATCCAGCCAGTTTTTTAAGAAGGGATCGCTGATGGCGCGATCGCGCAACCGTTCAAATGCGCCCATTAATTGCAAAGTTTGACCGCCTTGTTGCATCAACTTCGGCACAAAAGGCAGTAGCGTCCGCAAAATCCCCCAATCCGCTCGCACTGCTGTTGGCGGGAGGGCAACTGCAGCACTGGCTAAAGGGGCCATTAGGGTTTGCAAGTTTCGCCACTCCCTCACTGCCTGCTCACCCCGCAACTCCTTTAAGACATCACAGAATTGGTCTGCCCCAACGGCAGTATTAAAGTTGCCTTCCGGTAGCCAACACCCCCAAGTATCGTACTGCACACAAGGCACTTCCTCATCAATGGCATCGAGCACTTGACGCAGCGGATTGGGAGAAGGAGTTGATAAACCGGAATAGAGGGAGGGACCCGAATCAAAATAATATCCCTGACGCTCAAAGCTGTGAGCTGCCCCACCAGCGATGGTATGACTTTCACACACTGTGACCTGAAAGCCATAACGCGCCAGCAAAGCGGCTGCACTCAAGCCACCCATTCCGCTGCCAATTACAATTACATCTACCTCTGCCATTCCTGTTTTTCCTGTTTGAACCGTTTTTTCTCAATGGTGCCAAACCCGATAAAAAAAGGGGAAATTAATCCCCTTTTCAGAAGCAGGAGGTGTAATTTAGTTCTCCAGAGTTAAAGTATCTGTCCCTTTCACACAATCCAACATTCTTACAGTTGCCGCAGCAGCATAGTTCCGTTTGGCCGGTTGATCGGGAGCAAAATTCGTTCCCGTTTCATTTAACGGAGAGGCAACGCCACAATAGGCAGACATTTCACTGACTAAGTTGGCAGACCAGTGATTACTAATATCGCTGAAAGTGAATGCTGTTTGTGTATCAGGCAGTTCTCCCATTTGACCCAACTGGTTACGAGCATATTTGGCAACCTTGTTTTCCACAGCAATTAATTCCGCGCGGGTTACGGGTTGAGTGGGACGGAAGCTGCCATCGGGATAGCCGCTGACAATATCATTTTCTTTTGCCCATTGGATTTTGCCGGCACTCCAACGCCCGGCATCTACATCAGGATAAGGAGAGGCACTGGCTTGATCCAGAACCCCAATCTCCAATTCCGGAATCGCTTTTAAGGCTTCAATGGCAATCGAAACAAGCTGTTCCCTCGTCAATTCGGCTTCAGGGCGGAAAGTATTATCTTCTTTAAACCCAGACACAAAACCAATATTGACAGCAGTGGCAATTTCATTGCGATAAATATCATTACCAATATCTGCAAACGGTAATTGTACGCCAGTCGTCTTTGATAAATAAATATGACCTAAGGTTTTATCTTCGTAAGTTCGTTTGGCAAAATTCCACTGGGGTTCCAACTGAATTTTCAAATAGCCCTCAGCAAGCCCATTGGTTCGCCCCAAAATAATTTCTTCACCCTGATTATTACGAGGAGTTCCCACTAACAGCAAATCATTCTCTCGTTCGACGATGCGTAAAAGATAATCGATACCATAATCTTGTCCATCAATACGGATGGAATACCCATTACTATCAGTGGCACGTCCACAAATCCCACTGAAATCAAACTCTCGCAGTAGAGGATCAATGACAACCGGACTGGAACTACTTTCGCTCCAACAGGCACGTTCATCAGATTTTTGTTCGATAATTAAGAGGCTATAGTTATCTTCTCCAAACGGTTCAGCCACGGCGACATAGTCATCTTGGGGTACCTCTTTGGCACCAAAGTTTTGAGCATGACTGGGTTGGAAGCTGAACAGCGTCGCCAGAGCGGTTGCTGTTGTTAAAGCTGTAAATTGTTTGCAACGCATATGTACTAATTCCGATAGATTGGCGAAATTAAGCGAAATGAACTTGATGTTTCCCTGAACTGTTTGATGGATTGGGAATCGTGCTGATTGTACCTTGTTTTGATCGTTAAAATGACACTTGACTTCTATCTTTGAGATAAAGTGCTGCAAGTGGAATTCCTTCCCCTCGCAGATCATTAATCACCAAAGAAAATTTCAAAGAAGCGAATCCCTTGGAAAATTCTCGAGACGGGTTCTAGAAAGGTGCCTACTGTATCTGAAACGGCTGCTACGGTTGAGCGTTCCACGACAATGACATCATTATTCCGTAAGGCAGGGTTACTGTCTTCGTCAATTCCCTGGTTGAGATTGATATCAATTTCTCTGCGGGTGACAGTACCATTTGGATTTAGACGCACTAGTTCCACCTCTCCTTGATCAGCCCGATTATTAAACCCGCCAGCAGCCAGAATCGCTTGATTGAGAGGGGCATTGGCAGGAAGTTCGAGCGTTCCCGTGCGTTCTGCTTCACCAATCACATTCACACGAATGGTTTCAGGAGCAAAACTAGCGGAGGCAAGAGCTTCAGCTTCAGTGGGATCCACATCTTGAGCACGAGGAACCACAACCGTATCTCCGGGTTGGAGTAGAACATTTTCACTGACATCTCCCTTCTGGAGTAATTCCCATAAGTTAGCAGCAAGGATTTCTTGGGTACCCTTGCGTGTGGTTCGTTCCACTCTCACATTACGAATATCAGACAGACTCGTAATCCCACCGGCAGCTTGGATGGCTTGGGTGACGGTTGGGGGATTGCCGGAATCTCCGCCAGTGACTTCATGGGAACCTGGACGGGCAACTTCTCCCACCACTGCAACTTCTACTGATTGAGAGACTGGCGCGATCGCGCTTTGTGATAACAGTCTAGTTTCCCGAGGATTATTTTGGGTTACAGTGGGGACAACAATCCGATCTCCATCCCGTAAGGTCACATCCTGGACAATTTCGCCATCTTCCACTAAGCGCCAAAGATTAACATTAAGGACATACTCTTCTCCTCGATAAATACGATAGAGCTTGACTTGTCGCACATTAGCCGAGCGGGTAATGCCACCGGCTTGTTTAATGGCTGTGGTAATTGGAGGAAACTGTTGACCGCGGTCTCCTTCTGATTCTCCCGAAGCAGTTAAAGTATAGGAACCGGGGCGATTCACTTCTCCCGCGATCGCGACTCTTATCGGGCGAGGCTGAAGTAAAGTCAGTGAGACAATGGGACGCTGTAAAATTGGCGTATAGCGTTGCGTAATCAAATTATTGGCTTCGGGAATCGTCAAGCCTTGGACATCAATACTGCCAACAATAGGCAGATTGAGAATGCCATCGACAGAGACACGATACTCTCCACTATATTCAGGAATATTAAAAATATTAATGCTAATCGTATCTCCGGGTCCCAGGGTATATGGCGTTTCTTGATAGCTAGAGGTGGAGGGGGCGCTTTGCGCCGAAGAGGACTGAGATTCTGGGGTTGCTTCTTCGACAGGCAAAGGAACTTGGGGTTGCGCTGATATCCCTAACCATAAACCTTCCCCCATTGGCAGGAGAGCACTTAAAGCAATCATGAACCATCGATAACGGATCCTCTTTTGAAAAAAAGCCTGAGTGTTTTGCGTGGTAACCGTTAAATTTTTTCCCATCAGTTTTCAATTCTAATAATGTGCTGTCGTGTAACCTATAACTTAAATTAATTCAAGCAGTTTTTGGCTATTCAGAAGCAGAATTATGATTTTTATTACTAGAGATTAGTGAGGGTTGAGAAGAATTTCCCCTCGAATAATACTGATGATAATAGTGATAGTAGTAAGAGTATTCGCCCATAGTGCTTTGCTTACAAGCATTCGGTACGATTCCTAGCACTGTTGTTTTTGAAAGGCGAAGGGTTTCCATAACATCTTTAAATAAATTACGGTCAATAATTCCTAAGCCAACGACCATAATTAAACCACTCGTTAGGGGAGTCAGGAATTTGGCATCAGCAACGCCACCGAGGGGAGGTGTATCGTAAATCACTAAATCAAATGTATTTTCCCACTCTGCCGCCAGTTGCTTCATTCGTTCTGAAGCCAACAGACGATTCGAATCAGGGGGAGTTGGTCCTGAAGTGAGCAAGTAAAGATTCTCGTCGGTCGGTGACTCCTGCATTGCTTCTTCAAAACTCAAACCTGTGGAAATTACATTGGATAACCCATATTGATTCGGAAGTTCAAAAATTTGATGGAGTTTGGGACGACGCAGATCCGCATCGACTAATAAGACTCGTTTACCCACAGTGGCAGCGGCTCGGGCTAAATTCAGGGCAACAGTTGATTTCCCTTCTCCCGGAACACACGAACTAATCACTAAAGACGTAACAGCTTGATCGGGTTTCATGAAGGAAAGATTGATATGCAAGGTTTTGAAAGCTTCTGTAAAGGCAAAGAAAAAGTTTTCTGTAATTGGGGCTTGTGGCTCTTTTTTCTCTGCACCATGTAACTGGGGTTGTGCTTCCGTTTCCGCCCTAGCATTGTCATAACTCGGGCTGAGGCCATCAAATTCTTCATTCTCGTCTTTCATTGCTTGCAGTGCCTTGACAAAGGGTATCACGGCTAATATTGGGAGACGACTACTCTCTTTCACCTCATCCGGACTATGGAATGTGTTATCTATTTTTTCGGCTAAATAGGCAGCACCTGCACCAGCTAAAAGACCGGCAATCACCCCTAAAATGAGACCGCGTGTATTACCAGTAATGGGTTGATTGGGTTGGTTAGGCGGTTCTAAAACTTGCCAAGGCAGCGTTTTTTGTACGGCTTGAATTTTTAGTTGTTCTCGGCGATCAATAAAGCGCTTTAAATTTCCCTGAGCAATCTCCAACCTCTGATTCATCTCCTCATATTCTTTTGCCAACTCAGTGGAATCTTTTAGTTGCTGACGGAATTCTGCTTCTGCTTCTGCCAGTGCCGTGCGACGAACTCTTAACACACGAATTTCATTAGTTGCGACAATCAAATCTTGGGTCAATGCCAAGCGAATTGGGTTAGGAGAACTCACTTGCGAATTAATTTTGTCACTCACTTGACTCGTCCCTAAAACAGCGGAAGCTTCTTGCTCCAGGAGTTCTAAAATCTTCTGTTTTTGTTGTTTGAGTGCTTGAATATTCGGACTATCTGCTTTGAAACGTCCCAGCTCGATCGCGATTTGAGTCTCGATTTCCTTGAGCTGATTTAAAAGTTCTTGATAACGAGGGGCTTCACTCAGAGCCACTGTAGTCATCGCTTCATCTAAGCCTAATCCCAATTGCTGTAATAAATTTTCTCGTAAAGACAGTTTTTCTGTAATGGCAATTTCCGCTTCTCGTTTCCGTTGTTCTATATCGCTAATTCTTTGGGAGAGGAGATTCCCTCTTGCAATCGGATCAATAATATTATTTTGGTTACGAAAGGTTTGAATTTCACTTTGAATTGATTCAACCTTTTCCTGTAATGTTGGCATCTGCTCACCAATTAAGTCTAAAACCCTTTGCTCCCCAGATTTTTGCTGCTTTTCCGAATAGTCAATGTATGCTTCGGCAATAACTTGAGTCACTGCCCCTGCTCGTTCCGGATTCTCGGATTCATAGCTCACTTGGAGGATTTTCGTTTCTCCAAGCCGTTGTATCCTTAAGTTCCCAAGTAAACGGCCATAACTTAAGTTCGGATATTCCGCTTTTAGTTGCTCATAAATTGGAACCATCACTTGGGAACTTTGTAGAACTTGAATTTGAGTCGGATAATCAAGTCGATTCAAGGTACTTGATTGTTGTTGTAATCCTAGCTGGTCGCTCAGTTCCTGAAATTTTTGGTCTCCAGCAATGGGTTCTACCAATAAGCGAAAGCTGCTACGGTAGCGAGGCGGTTGAGTTAAGGTTCGCGTCCAGATTGTTCCGGTCACCGCAACAAAAACAATTAAAATCAGCCAAGCCCGACGACCAGCAACTGCCATAATTTTTTGATAGTTAAAAGACTCGTCTTCTACTGGGGGTGGGATTTCTAGTGGTGGGTTCGGAGTAGTAATTGAGCTTGGCGCAGAAGTAGTATTTGCAAGAGGGTGGGATTGACTTGAATGTGCCATGATTATGCAGTTGCAATGAATTGAAAAAACGGATTAAGGCTGCTCCTCATTACAGAAGCAACCCAAAGTTAGAGAAGATATGGTTTGATTTTATCTTGGATTTTCAATACGTTATGGTCGCTTTTAATTTAAGTAAACTGTTGGGTTTGCTTTTGCTGTGAAAAATCATCTGTATGGGATAAATCTAATAAAACTTTTGCATACTTTTGGGCAATGAGTTCTGGAGTAAAGTGTTGCTTTAGGTAACGACGACCCGCTTGACCCATTGTTTCTGCAACTTCAGGATGGGCTGCTAAAAAACGAATGTATTGCACTAAACCTTCGCTATCTCCATTGACAAAGCTTTGACCGCAACCTGCTTCTGCTATAAGTTCATTCAGGTAGGAATGCTTTTCACACACGGCAGCGATCGCGCGACCCGCACTGAGCATACCATAGAGTTTACTAGGAGCGACTAAACCTTCCATGCCCTCACTAATCGTTACCAAGGAGAGATCACAAGCGGTTAAAGAATTGGGCAAGTTTTTCTTGGGCTGAAAGGGTAAAAATAAACAATTTTTCAAGCCCCACTCTTGAATTGCCTGCAAACAATCCTCATACTTGGCACCCCCACCAATAAAGACAAATTGAATACTATCTTCTCTTAACTCCCATGCTGCTTCCAAAATGGTTTGCATATCATGACAGCGACCCATATTTCCCGAATAGAGCACTGTAAATGGTTTGACTAAATTATGTTCCATTGCGAAATTGTTTTCCGCTTTTGGTTTTGGGATAATGTAGTTGGGATTACACCAGCTATGAATCACGGCAATTTTAGGGGCAAGGTTGGGATCTTTAGCAATAATCCGCTTTTTCATCGTGGGACTCAAAACAATAATTGCTTTGGCTTGGTGCCAAATTTTTAAATTCAGCCAACTCCAGAATCGAGTTAACCAATGTTTTTCAGAAAGAATATTGAGCTGAACCGCAATATCAGGATAAAGATCGTAGAGTAAGCAAACATAAGGTAGATTTAAAAATACTTTGGCGAAGTAGCCAATAAATAAAAGGTAGGGTGGTTCTGTTGTTAAAAGTAATGTTTCTCCACGATAATAAGGCTTGACGAGTCTTAAAGCAGAATAAAAGCAGAACAGTAATCCATTAATTATACGTCCACGCAGCCACTTGGGAACAATTCTAGAGGCCAAAGATCGCCGAATTGACAGAAATGGCTGCTTTTCCTTGCGAGGAGCAATCGGCTGTTTTTGCTGACCATAAGCCGGTTGACCCGTAATAATTTTAACTTCTATATTTTGGTAACTAAGCTGTTGCGCTAGCTCTTCAATTAATTGGCCGGTAGCCGCGTGGTCGGGTGGATAAAATTGAGTAATAATAGATAGTTTACTCATCTCTTTCTAGCTATACAAATTTTCCCCTTTAGTTTACCCCTTAGTTTAAGGAAAATTAATGTTATCATTTTGTGATCTGTCAACTTCTCAGCCTAATTTAATGATTTTAAATCTTGATTTTAGTAATTATACTGAAAAATCAATTTATGAAAACGGGTTTTCATTATTTTTTCTTGAGTAAGATCACAGTGACAATAATTGATTAACTCAAAAAGAAATATCAAATCTGTATAGGAGTAATCATATCCTTAAAATTATTGGGACTTAGACGAGAAAGAAGAGCCGCTTCTTTTCTTTTTGCATTTTAATGTTAATTTTGCCAAGTCGTATATATAATCTCTAATTCGGTATCGGAGGATGTCACTGTCCTAACGCAGAGGATGAGATAAGCTATCCTGATAATCATTGCCTAATCCAGCAAAGCTTATGTCTGATCCGTCTTCTTCTTGTATTCGCATTCGTGGCGCAAGACAACACAATTTGAAAAATATCGACTTAGAATTACCGCGCGATCGCCTCATTGTGTTTACAGGAGTTTCAGGATCGGGTAAGTCGTCTCTTGCCTTCGATACCATTTTTGCCGAGGGCCAACGACGCTATGTCGAGTCATTAAGTGCTTATGCCCGACAATTTTTAGGACAGGTAGATAAGCCCGATGTGGACGCCATTGAAGGCTTAAGTCCTGCCATTTCCATTGACCAAAAATCCACTTCTCACAACCCTCGTTCCACAGTAGGAACGGTTACTGAAATCTATGACTATCTCCGGTTGCTGTTTGGGCGGGCTGGCGAACCCCATTGTCCCCACTGCGATCGCGCGATTTCTCCCCAAACCATTGACCAAATGTGCGATCAAATTATGGAATTGCCGGATCGCACCCGCTTCCAGATTTTAGCGCCGGTGGTACGTGGGCAAAAAGGGACGCATCAACAACTGTTATCGAGTCTCGTTAGTGAAGGGTTTGTTCGGGTTCGCATTGATGGCACGATTCAAGAGTTATCAGATCCGATCAAGCTGAGTAAAACTAAACACCATACCATTGAAGTGGTCGTGGATCGCCTGATTAAAAAAGAGGGAATTGAAGAACGCTTAGCCGACTCCCTCGCTACCTGTTTGCACCGTTCTAGTGGCATTGCCCTGATTGAGATTTTAAAGCGAGAGGACTTAGCGGAAGAAGCAGATCATTTACCCGAAGAAATTGTCTTTTCGGAAAACTTTGCTTGTCCCGAACACGGTGCAGTCATTGAAGAACTATCGCCACGTTTGTTTTCTTTCAACTCTCCTTATGGGGCGTGTTCCCACTGTCATGGCATTGGACGATTGCGGATGTTTTCACCCGAGTTAGTGGTTCCTGATCCCAAACAGCCAGTTTACAGCGCGATCGCGCCCTGGTCAGACAAAGATAACAGTTACTATCTCTCTCTCCTCTACAGCCTCGGCCAAGCCTACGGTTTTGAACTGCAAACCCCTTGGGAAAAACTGACTCCCGAACAGCAAGAGATTATTTTATATGGCACAGAGGAACCGATCTTTATCTATGAAGACGCCCGAGGCGATCAACCTAGAGGATATCATAAACCCTATTACGGGGTGATTTCTGGTTTAGAACGGGCTCTAGAAACCGCTTCTGAAACTTATAAGCAAAAACTGGAACAGTATCGAGTGGATCAAACCTGTGAAGTGTGTGGAGGAAAACGACTCAAACCTGCTTCTCTCTCCGTCCGGTTAGGGCAATACAATATTATTCAACTGACTAGCGTTGCCATTACCGAATGTTTAAACCGCATTCACCACCTGAAACTGTCCTCCAAACAAGCGAAAATTGGCGAACTTGCCCTGAAAGAAATTCAAGCCAGGCTGCAATTCCTCCTTGATGTTGGTTTAGATTATCTCACCCTCGATCGTCCGGCGATGACCTTATCGGGAGGAGAAGCCCAACGCATTCGTCTCGCCACGCAAATTGGATCCGGATTAACGGGCGTTCTCTATGTGTTAGATGAACCGAGTATTGGCTTACATCAACGGGATAACGGACGCCTCTTAGACACCCTGAAAAAACTGCGAGACTTAGGGAATACCTTAATTGTTGTCGAACATGACGAAGAAACGATTCGCAGTGCGGATCAACTGGTCGATATTGGACCGGGTGCAGGCATTCATGGCGGGGAAATTGTTGCCCAAGGCAACTTAAAAGCAATTACGGATTCTAAAGACTCGATTACCGGTGATTACTTAGCCCAAAGACGGATGATTGCCACTCCAGAAAAAAGGCGCAAAGGCAATGGTAAATCCTTATCGTTAATTGATGCCCACGCGAATAACCTACAACACATTGACGTGGATATCCCCTTAGGCAAACTGGTTTGCGTGACTGGGGTTTCGGGTTCGGGTAAATCGACGCTAATTAATGAACTCCTCTATCCAGCTTTACAGCATCGCCTCGGTTATAAAATCCCGTTTCCGAAAGAACTGGGACAACTGAAAGGACTGGATGCAGTGGATAAAGTGATCGTGATTGATCAATCTCCCATTGGTCGCACCCCACGGTCTAATCCTGCCACTTATACCGGTGCCTTTGATCCCATTCGTTCTGTCTTTACCGAAACCGTTGAAGCAAAAGCGAGAGGCTATAAAGCAGGACGATTTTCTTTTAACGTCAAAGGGGGACGTTGCGAAGCCTGTAATGGACAGGGTGTGAATGTCATCGAAATGAACTTTCTACCCAATGTTTATGTGGAATGTGAAGTGTGCAAAGGGGCACGGTATAACCGCGAAACCTTACAAGTAAAATATAAAGGGTATTCCATTGCCGATGTCCTGAACATGACGGTGGAAGAAGCCCTAGCGGTTTTTGAAAATATTCCCCGTGCCGCCACTCGGTTACAAACCCTGGTTGATGTGGGTTTAGGCTATATCCCCCTCGGACAACCTGCACCTACCTTATCCGGCGGAGAAGCGCAACGGATCAAACTGGCTACCGAGTTATCCCGCCGCGCGACGGGCAAAACCCTCTACTTAATTGATGAACCGACCACTGGTTTATCCTTTTATGATGTTCACCAATTATTAAACGTTTTACAACGCTTAGTGGATAAGGGAAATTCAATTTTGGTGATTGAACATAACTTAGATATTATCCGTTGTGCGGACTGGTTAATTGATTTAGGTCCCGAAGGCGGAGACAAAGGAGGAGAAGTAATTGCAACGGGAACACCAGAAACAGTTGCGAGTGAAGGTCACTCTTACACGGGACAATATTTAAAGACAATCTTGGATTCGCAAGCCATATCTAAGATAATTAATAATGACTAACGACTAATGACTAACGACTAATGACCAATGACTAACGACCAATGACGCTTAGTAAAAAAACAATTTTAGTGACGCGGGCGGCTAACCAAGCCAAAACCTTTCGCACGCTGCTGGAAAAACAGGGGGCAACTGTGATGGAAATGGCAGCGCTAGAAATTCGTCCTCCTTCCAGTTGGGAACCCCTTGACGAAGCAATTGAGGCACTATCCACTTTTGACTGGCTGATTTTAACCTCAGCCAATGGGGTGAAGTTTTTCTGGGAACGTCTAGAAAATTTACAGGTTGATCCGACCCTTCTCCATTCCCTCAAAATTGCAGTTGTCGGTAAAAAAACAGCAAGTGTCCTTGAACAATATGGAATTCAACCCACTTTTATTCCTCCCAACTTTGTTGCTGATTCCTTGGTTGCCTCCTTTCCTGAACCGTTAGTCCGACAAAAAATCCTCTTCCCGCGCGTGGAAACCGGAGGCAGAGAAGTTTTGATTGAAGAATTTCAAGCACAGCAGGCAGAAGTGATTGCTGTACCCGCTTATCAATCCAGTTGTCCCGTTAGTGCTGATCCGGTTGCGGTGAAAGCCCTACAAGAACGAGAAGTCGATGTGATTACATTTGCCAGTTCTAAAACAGTTCGACACTTTTACGATCTCTTAATTCCTCCATTTGGCTCTGAGATAAACTTAAAAAAAATATTGGCAACAGTTACTATTGCTTCCATCGGTCCACAGACCTCACAAGCGTGCAGAAAATTTTTGGGAAGATGTGATGTCGAAGCTCAACACTATACCTTAGAAGGGTTAACCGAAGCGATCGTAGCGGTCAATGCTGAAACTGAATCGGCTAAAAATTAGTGACTTCTCACCGGAGGAGAGGGGGTTTCTCTGACTGCCTGGAAACGTTTATCGAGTCATCAAGTTGGTTAAGATCATAAGTCAGCATGAGACAGCGACGCATTATTGGTTTAACCGGTGGGATTGCAACCGGGAAAAGTACAGTTTCGGATTATGTACACCAGGCATATCAAGTTCCTGTTTTAGATGCCGATCAGTATGCACGAGATGCGGTGAGTCAAGATTCACCCATTCTAACGCTGATCCAGAAACGCTATGGGAATAAGATTTTGCAAGCAGATGGCAGTTTGGATCGATCGCGCCTCGGTCAAATCATCTTTAATCAGCCCTCAGAAAAACAGTGGTTAGAACAACAAATTCATCCTTATGTGCGCCAACGGATCGAAACTGAGCTATCTCAACTGAGTGCCAAGGTAGTATTGGTGGTCGTTCCCCTCCTGTTTGAAGCCAAGATGACCGATTTGGTGACAGAAATTTGGGTGGTAACGTGTTCCCCAGAACAACAACTGGCGCGGTTGATGCAGCGGAATGGGTTGTCAGAAACAGAAGCGCGATCGCGCATTGCCTCCCAAATGCCTCTCGCCCAAAAAGTTGCCCAAGCTGATGGGGTGATCCATAACCAAACTAGCATTGCTGAGTTACAACAACAGGTTGATCGACAGTTACTCTAAAGAAAGGACGATTTTAGAAAAAAATACAAATCAAGGTTGCAACTCTTTCAACTCTA
>CAZBPR010000011.1:0-37593 GCA_964493825.1 uncultured Dactylococcopsis sp. | reverse complement strand
AAGGTGCGGTAAGAGCGCACCAGCAGCATCGAGAGGTGCTGGCTCGGTAAACCCCAGTTGGAAGCAAGGTCGAGGGAAGCTAGGGTTGGTCTTTTACCGGCTTCCGCTTTTAGGTGTACCGCTTGAGGCTTTTGGCAACAAAAGTCCCAGATAGATAACTACCCTCAAGTTTCTCTTGAGAACAGAACCCGGCTTATGTCCAACTCTCTTTCTATTTGGTTTTTTTCTATTAGGAAAAAATAACCTGTTCTGTAAGCACACGGTCATTAAATAACTGTCATAGGAAGGAAATGAGGGCAAAGCGCTCTTTTGGATTGGCGACAGATACTCATCGGTCAAAAACCGAGTCAAAAACACAACGCTCTGGACATCGACAAGGGGGATTGCGCCGGAGCCGAGAACTAGAAAAATTGGTCGAACGGTTAGGATTAACCGATACTACCGCCGTTGATTGGAAATTATTGGATTTAGCATTAACTCATCCCAGCGCCTCTAGTGTTGCCAATTATCAGCAATTAGAGTTTGTCGGAGATGCTGTTGTCCGTTTAGCCGCTTCCGAGTTACTCTTAGAAACCTATCCGGAAGCGCCAGTGGGAGATTTTGCAGCAATTCGCTCAATCTTAGTCAGCGATCGCGTCTTAGCAGAATTTGCTGAAAGCTACGGCATGGATGGATTTTTGCTCATGGCGGGGAGTGCAGCGAAAAACAAAGCCGGGGCGCGATCGCGCCTTGCTGATACCTTTGAAGCGGTTTTGGGCGCACTTTACTTAAGCACCAACTCCATGAATTTAATCCGCCCTTGGCTTGATCCAATCTTAAAGGACAAAGCAGATCAAATTCGACAAGATCCTGCCCGTCAGAATTATAAAGATGCGCTCCAAGAATGGACGCAAGCCCATTATAAAGTGCTTCCTCACTACCAAGTAGAAGAAACGGGACACGGCTATGATGATCCAGAACGGTTTACCGCTTATGTCTGGTTACAAGAACGTTACTTAGGACAAGGGAAAGGGCGCTCGAAAAAAGCAGCTCAACAAGCAGCGGCTCAATCGGCCTACCAACAATTAACACAATCATGAATCGTCCTCATACCACTGTTGTCTTAGCAATGAGTGCTGACGGCAAAATTGCAGATACAGCGCGATCGGCAGCAGAGTTTTCTTCTCGTATTGATCGCGCTCATTTAGAAAGACAGGTCGCCCAAGCAGATGCAATTTTATTTGGTGCAGGGACACTCCGCGCTCATGGCAGTGCCATGTCCCTGCGCAATTCCGAATTAATCGCTCTACGTCGTCAACAACAAAAACCTGAACAACCCATTCAAATTGTCTGTACGCGCTCGGGTCGTCTCCCAACAGATATTCGCTTTTTTCAGCAAAAAATTCCGCGTTGGCTCTTGACAACTCACAAGGGTGTACAATTCTGGCAGAATCAACCCACTCAGTATTTTGAGGAAATGATTACTCCTGATACCCGCGAAGATGAAATTAACTGGCAACAAGCCCTAACAACTTTCACTAAAAAGGGCATCGAAAACTTAGCAATTTTAGGAGGAGGAGAACTCGTTGCTGCACTCTTTGCTGAACAACTCCTCGATGAATTATGGTTAACGGTTTGCCCAGTTTTGCTAGGAGGAAGAGATGCACCCACGCCGATTGAAGGGATCGGTTTGCACTCAGAAAATAAGCAAAACTTAAAACTACTGTCTGTGGAAACGATTGATCAAGAAATTTTTTTACATTACCAGGTTATCCCAAACTAAAAAATAATTTATGCTCATATTTAAAGGTAAAATATAGCGAGCAGTAAGTCTTTTATTCCTTCTCATATTCTACAGCATAGGTTTGTAAAAGAGTACTAATTTGTTTAACGACCTCCTGTTCTGTATCCGTTCCTAAAGCCTGCCTTTTTTCTAAAACTTTATCACTTTTAATATGATGGGTAATCGCTTCTTGTACCCGTTGTGTAATTAATTCTTGAAGCTCATTTTGCGCCCGTTGTTTTTGATAATTCGCTCCTTCTTCAGTTGTGGCATAAAGCGGCGGTAAACGATTCAAAGCGTAAGCTGTAATATCACCAATATCAATGGATTGGTTACTTGCTACTTCAATTTCAGTGACTAAAGTTAAGGCTTCGCTTAAGACTAACTCTTCCATTACATTAATAAATTGTTTACGATGACTGGCGACAACTGTTCCATTGAGTAAGGCTGTCATGAGTTCATCTAAAGCACTATATTCTTCTGTAGAAAGCTCAGTCGCAGCTTCACAAATTTGAGTAATTTCTCCCTCCATGAGAGGAGTTAGATATCCTTCTTTGAGAGCTTGCTCGACAATGGTTTTAATTTGCATTACTTTAATTTATTCAACTCCCTGAAAGCGCCAAGGAGAAGGATCAATTGCCTGACCATTCACATATAAGCCCCAATGGAGGTGAGGACCTGTGGACGCTCCAGTCGAACCAACTGTACCAATTTTTTGTCCGGCAATCACTTGTTCTCCTTCTTGCACATTAATATCATTTAAATGAAGGAAAATGCTAAGAACACCTTGACCATGATCAATGCCAACTGTGTTGCCGTGAACATGAAACCCTTCAGTTTCTTTCCCAACTAGCGCGATGGTTCCGTTTGCAGGTGCAACAACAGGTGATCCAGTACCAGCAGCATAATCAACGCCTTTATGGTAATAATTCTCGGCAAACTCTCCATTGTAGTAGCGACGAACGCCAAATACAGTGGAAACGGCACCGCGATTAGGGCGAATAAAGGATCCATTCCAATATTGTTCTGGAGTAACCAGTTTTTTGAACTCGGCAACTCGATTCAATTCTAATTCGGTTGCCGGGCGATTATTACTACCGGATAACCAAATCCGTTGCGTGGGAAAAGCGCGATCGCGCAGCCACACTAAAAAATTTCTTGTTGTCTCTTCACCACGAATAGTTAAGGGAACTTTTCCCGACTGATCTAAAGGAGTCGTTGGAATCAAAGCCCGATATTGATTTTGTCCAACAGCAAATACGGGATAACTGTTGTCCCCCCAAGTCACTCTTGGCTTTTCTTCATTGGGTTCCGTTTCCATCGTTACAGAAACCGTATCTCCGAGTTGAGGATTATCCGGATTAATTTTTACTTCTAAGGCTTCTGCTGGAAGACTAAATGTAAACAAACTCAGTAGGATACCATACCCTTTAACGTGCCAACCCATGATGACAATTCTCCTCACTACAAATAAAGATCTGCCTACAATATAAAGGATTTATCGAGGAATCAATAGCCCCCCCAGAGGATGGAGGGCAGACTTGCATTATGATTTTGGTTTAAGATAAGCTACTGCTTGTCGCCAAACTAGGGTAGATTGGTCATAATGATCCACGAGACACAAACAATGTTGGTCTTGCCAGAGCACTCTACCCACAATTAAATCTTCACTGAGGAGTTTGATCTCCACATCTTTCTCTTCTTTAATTAAATTTTGCACCATCCGGGTACTGGGTAAACCGGTATCAAATTCTGTCATTGTAACCCCTCATTGAATGCACTATGAAAATCAACTTTACCAAATATCATGGACTTGGCAATGATTTTATTTTGATTGACAATCGTCATGATCAAACCCCCTGTCTCACCTCTGAACAAGCCATGAAACTCTGCGATCGGCATTTTGGAATTGGAGGGGATGGGGTAATTTTTGCGCTGCCTCCTCAAGGGGAGAGTGATTACACGATGCGCATTTATAATTCGGACGGTTCAGAACCGGAAATGTGTGGCAATGGCATTCGTTGTTTAGCTCGTTTTGTTGCAGATTTAGATGGTACAACTAATTCTAATGCAATCTATCAAATTCATACTTTAGCGGGTATGATTCGTCCTCAATTACAAGACGGGGACCAGGTAAAAGTTAATATGGGTGAACCGTATTTACTCGCAGCAGAAATCCCTACTACTTTAGGTTCTCCTCAAGAAAAAGTTATTAATCAATTGTTGACTGTTGCCGAACAACCTTGGCAAGTCACTTGTGTCAGTATGGGAAATCCTCATTGTATTACGTTTGTTGATAACGCTGATGCAATTAATTTAGAAAAAATTGGTCCTCAGTTTGAGAATCACTCGGTATTTCCCAAACGAATTAATACCGAATTTATTGAAGTGGTTCGTCGGGATTATCTTAAAATGCGCGTCTGGGAACGGGGAGCTGGCATCACTTTAGCGTGTGGAACAGGTGCTTGTGCCTCTCTCGTTGCTGGTGTTTTAACCAATAACTGCGATCGCGCTTCAACAGTAGAACTCCCTGGCGGTTGCTTAGAGATTGAATGGTCAGAAAACGATAATCATGTTTATATGACTGGTCCAGCAACAAAAGTTTTTACGGGGGAATTAGCAATTTAACTATTATGGATTAACTCATTTTTCTTTTAGGATATCTTCTCCTCTTTTTCTATCTTTTTTTCGTGAAGTAACTGCTTCTTTTAAGATTTATCATTAAAAGGAATAAGTACCTCTATTATTTAAAACATGAAGCTTCATTATTCACGTTTTCAAAAAAAATCCTATTCTGTTATTAATGCCCGCCTCCCTGAAAAGAGTAATCACTATTATAAAATTGAGGTTGAAAATGGACGAATTAAAAGCAGTCAGCAACAAGATTGGATTGTTTTAAGGGATCATGATCATGCGGTCATCAATTTTAACGGTGATTGGATATCTCTCGGTGGTATCGATTTACAAATTAATGGGGCGTTGGGCTTACCGTTTCCTGACTTAGAAGTAGAACATTTAGATAAACTATTCGCTATTGCTCAGTTTTTATGGGAACAGGGAGTTGATGGTTTTCTCCCAACCATGGTTACAACTTCCCCTGAAAAAATTGTGCGATCACTGTCTGTTATCGCTAACTATATTGAACAGTATCAAACGGAAGATTTCCCTTATTCAAAGATTCTCGGTATCCATTTAGAAGGTCCTTTTCTTAACCCGAAAAAACGCGGTGCGCATCCAGAAAAATATTTATTAGACTTCACCCTTGACAACTTTTATCGGCTGATCGGAAAATACAGTGAACAGGTTAGGGTTGTAACTTGTGCCCCAGAAATAAGTTCTGAAAAAAGAATAATTGCGAAGCTGCGATCGCGCTATCCGAATATTCTCATTAGCCTCGGACATTCCCTCGCTACAGCAACGGAAGCGGAAACAGCTTTTGAACAAGGGGCATCCCTAGTCACTCATGGGTTTAATGCTATGCCTCCGCTCCATCATCGTGAACCGGGTTTACTGGGCGCAGCACTGGTTCATTCTGGGGTAAAGTGTGGTTTCATTGCCGATGGACAACATATTGCTCCCACAATGCTCGAACTATTACTGCGGATGGGAGAAGCCCAAAAACGACTGTTTTTAGTGAGTGATGCTCTTGCCCCCTTAGGACTGGGAGATGGCATTTATCCGTGGGATAGTCGAAAAATTGAAGTAAGTGAGGGAACTGCGAGACTAGAAGACGGAACCCTTGCCGGAACAACCCTTCCGCTCTTGTCAGGCGTAACGAATCTCGTCAACTGGGGAATGTGTGAAATTGGCAGCGCGATCGCGCTCGCAACAGAAAGCCCCAGAGAAGCCTTAGGAGAATCGGGTTTAACCGTTGGACAACCTGCAAATTTATTACGGTGGCATTGGGATGAAGCAACCCAATCTTTAAGTTGGCATCGACTTGGAAACAATGGACAATTAACAATTAATAATTAACAATTAATGAGGCTGGATTAATTCAAAACGAAGAACAGATGACAGTACAAGACGATAAAACAATTGTAAAAGACTATTTTAATGCGGTTGGCTTTGAACGTTGGCGTAATATTTACGGTGAGGGGGAGGTGAATAAGGTTCAAAAAAACATCCGTATCGGACATCAACAAACCATTGATACCGTTGTGGGCTGGTTGCAAGCAGACGGTAATCTCTCTGAGATCAGCATCTGTGATGCCGGATGTGGTACGGGAAGCCTCAGTATTCCACTCGCAAAAGAAGGTGCAACCGTTTATGCCAGTGACATTTCTGAAAAAATGGTGGGAGAAGCGGAAAGTCAAGCCAAAGCTGCTTTAGGAGAAAATCATCAGATTCATTTCTCTGTCAGCGACTTAGAAGCGATTACGGGAAGCTACCACACTGTCATTTGTTTAGATGTTCTGATTCACTATCCTGATCAAGACATTCCCACAATGGTCAAATATTTAGCTGATTGTGCCGAATCTCGTTTTATTATTAGTTTTGCTCCCAAAACCTTTTTCTTGAGCTTGTTAAAGAAAATTGGGGAATTTTTCCCGGGTCCGAGTAAAACCACTCGCGCTTACCAACATTCAGAAGCGGAAATTGTTCAAATCTTAAAAGACAACGGGTTTGAAATTAAACGTACAGGCATGACGAGCACTAACTTTTACTATTCCCGGATCTTAGAGGCCGTGCGAAGTTAGAGTGTTACAAACTTTAACAAAAAGTGCATAAGGATATAGATTTTTGTTGCAATCGTTAACAAGTCAGCGCGATCGCGCCCTGGCTCGTTGATAAACTGAAAAGCAAAACTGCACTCATTTTTAATCCCAAGCTTGAAAAGAAAGAAGCCCAAGCAATAACCTATGGTTAATACTGCCAATAAAGACCAACAAGAATTACGTCCGGGTGTTAAACAACCGGCGAAAGAAACTCTTTTAACGCCTCGTTTTTATACGACAGACTTTGATGAAATGGCGCAGATGGACATTTCCATCAATGAAGACGAACTCCGCGCTATTTTAGAAGAATTCCGCGCTGATTATAACCAAAAACACTTTATTCGGGATGAAGAATTTAACCAGTCTTGGGAACACCTCGATCCAGAAACCCGGCGCCTCTTTGTAGAGTTTCTGGAACGGTCTTGTACCGCTGAATTTTCTGGGTTTCTTCTCTATAAAGAACTGGGAAGACGCCTCAAAGACTCCAATCCTCTCCTAGCGGAGTGTTTCACCTTGATGTCTCGAGATGAAGCCCGTCATGCTGGCTTTTTAAACAAAGCCATGTCCGACTTTAACCTTTCCCTGGATTTAGGATTTCTCACCAAGAGTCGGAAATACACCTTCTTTAAGCCCAAATATATTTTCTACGCCACCTATCTGTCTGAAAAAATTGGTTACTGGCGTTATATCACCATCTACCGTCATTTAGAGCAACATCCAGAACACCGAATCTATCCGCTGTTCCGCTTCTTTGAAAACTGGTGTCAAGATGAAAACCGTCATGGCGACTTCTTTGATGCCATTATGCAAGCGCAACCCTATGTCATTACTGGCTTGATTTCTCGGTTATGGTGTCGTTTCTTCTTACTGGCGGTATTTGCGACCATGTACCTAAACGATGTCCAACGGTCTGGCTTCTATGAAGCTTTAGGTTTGGATGCACGGGAATATGACAAATATGTCATCCAGAAAACCAATGAAACGGCAGGACGAGTGTTCCCGACTATTCTCGATGTCGAGAACCCTAACTTCTTCAATCGTTTGGAAGTCTGCATCAAAAATAATGAAAAGCTAAGCGCGATCGTCAATTCCGAGGCACCTGGAGTTGTGAAGTTCTTCCGCAAGTTACCTTACTACGTTTCCAACGGGTGGCAATTCCTCAATCTGTACTTACAAAAAGCTGTTGATGCCCAATCTCAACGGGGGGTTGTCCACTAACAGCACGCTTTAAAGATCGCTCCTTTTCCCCTTTTCTCCCTCTGGAAGAGGGGATTTTTATTGGTTAATTCTTGTCTATCTTTCTCTCGACTGAACTCTTAACTGAGTGGCGAGAAGTTTGTGATATATTGAGGAACGCTATCACAGATCAGAGAGGCGTCTCGAATGCACTTATTAATCCCTGCTGCAGGACGGGGACAACGGATGGGCGGCGATCGCAATAAGTTATTATTACCCTTACTCGGAAAACCTTTGCTCGCATGGACGTTATTAGCAGCAGAAGCTTCGACAGAAATTAACTGGATTGGGATTGTGGGTCAACCTTTCGATTTTCCTGATTTTAGGGCAATTTTACATGATTTAAATTTGGCGATTCCTGTGGTTTTTATTGAAGGGGGTAAAACTCGTCAAGAGTCCGTCTGTAATGGTTTGGATGCTCTCCCACAAGCAGCGACTCAAGTCTTAATCCATGATGGGGCAAGATGTCTAGTCACACGAGAATTATTTGACCGCTGTAGCGAAGCCCTCAGTACCTGTCAAGGATTAATTGCAGCAGTTCCCGTGAAAGATACGATTAAGGTTGTAGATAGACAGGGCTTTGTTAAAGATACCCCAGAACGACGCCAAATGTGGGCTGCGCAAACGCCACAAGGATTTCAAGTGGAATTACTCAAGTCTTGTCATCGCCAAGGAAAAGTGTTGGGTTGGGAAGTAACCGATGATGCGGCGTTGTTTGAACGATGTCAACTCCCCGTCAAAATTGTGGAAGGAGAAGAGACAAATCTCAAGTTAACCACGAAGTTCGATTTACGGCTCGCTGAGTTTATTTTAAGTGAACGCTTGGGTAATGAGTAGGGAAGGGTTGAACCCTTCGCCCTACTCTAGTTTGGCAGCTAAATTAGCTTTGACTCACTGCTTCTTCTTGCGCCAAGAATTTCTCTAATTCAGTTAAGGCATCTGCATCGACTTTCGTCTGCATCGGACAGAATTTCGGTCCGCACATAGAGCAAAATTCGGCAGTTTTGTAAATATCTGCGGGTAAGGTTTCGTCATGATATTCTCTGGCGCGATCTGGATCTAAAGAGAGTTCAAATTGACGATTCCAGTCAAAGTTATACCGTGCTTCAGAAAGTTCATCATCGCGATCGCGCGCCCCTTGACGATGACGCGCCATATCCGCCGCGTGAGCCGCAATTTTATAAGCAATCAGCCCTTCCCGGACATCCTCAGCATTTGGCAATCCTAAATGCTCTTTTGGCGTCACATAGCACAGCATCGCCGTACCATACCAACCCGCCATGGCAGCGCCAATTGCCGAGGTAATATGATCATAACCCGGTGCAATATCAGTCACTAGAGGTCCCAACACATAGAACGGGGCTTCGCTGCACTCTTCCATCTGTTTTTTCACGTTAAACTCAATTTGATCCATCGGGACGTGACCGGGACCTTCCACCATCACTTGTACATCATGTTCCCAAGCGCGGCGTGTCAATTCCCCAAGGGTTTTCAACTCGGACAATTGCGCTTCATCCGTTGCATCATGAGTACAGCCGGGACGAAGAGAATCCCCTAAACTAAAGGACACATCATATTTCTTGAAAATTTCAATAATGTCATCAAAATGGGTATAGAGGGGATTTTGCTGATGATGGTGCAACATCCACTTGGCAATAATGCCGCCACCGCGAGAAACAATTCCTGTAATCCGATTCTTGACGAGAGGGAGATACTCAATCAGTAATCCGGCGTGAATCGTTTGATAATCAACTCCTTGCTGGGCGTGTTTTTCGATGACGTGGAGAAAATCATCAGCAGTGAGGTTCTCAATATTACCATGAACGCTTTCTAAAGTTTGGTACACAGGGACTGTACCAATGGGAACGGATGAAGCTTGAATAATTGCGCTACGAATTTCATCGAGGTTTCCTCCACCAGTGGATAAGTCCATCACTGTGTCTGCACCATACTTGACAGCCAGTTTCAACTTATCCACTTCTTCCTCAATGTTAGAAGAATTGGGAGAAGCGCCAATATTGGCATTGACTTTACACTTCGAGGCAATGCCAATCGCCATCGGTTCTAGGTTCGGATGATTAATATTCGCTGGAATAATCATCCGTCCGCGAGCAACCTCATCGCGAATCAACTCTGGCGAGAGGTTTTCTCGCTTTGCGACATGGTGCATCTCTTCGGTGATTTTCCCTTGACGGGCGTAGTGCATTTGACTAACATTACTTTGTCCCCGCCGTTGGGCGATCCATTCACTTCGCATATTGTATTTTTCCTTGAATAACAGCTTCCCTACGTCGGTGCTAGCCGATCTCAGGTTCTCGGGGTGTAATCTCAGCCTGTATCAGCCCAGGCACCCCCAGCTTATTCGCAAATCGTAGCATACGTAGGGGCGCGATCGTTACCCATCTCTGAAGAATTTATGCTTGCTGTTATTTTAGATTTTAATTATTGTTGGGTGTTTCCATGACACATTTATATTGCTGATGTGATGTTTTTGCCATTGATCGCTTTTTCCAGAAACAAGTACCATCAGCGATCGCGCGATACAAAAATTTCCCAAAGCAATTAATTTTTCTGATAAGGAGATTTATTACCAGTTCTGCCTACGCTGATCATCGCTATGATTTGACACTCCGCGACCTATAAGGACGCGGATTCTTCATTCGTTGACTGCCCTTTCTCTAGCAGGACTTGTCCAACTAAAGTAGAGGGGCTGTCTCCCGAAGCGTTTATGGAATCTAGCTCCAAACTTTCCGTATGCCCTACGGTAGCTAATCCTTTCTTAAGGATGTTGATTGCTGCGTTTTGATCGCGACACATTACCGTTCCACACTCACACTCGTGAGTTCTTTGAGAAAGGGTCTTTTTGACTACCCTTCCACAGTTGGAACATTCTTGCGATGTATAGTGAGGAAGAACAGCGACTGTTATCTTTCCGTACTTTTTGCCAAAATACTCTAGCCAACTACGGAAAGACGACCATGCTGCATCATTAATACTTTTAGCTAGTTTCCCATTTCGCACCAATCCTGCTACATTTAAGTTTTCGTAAGCTACCACATCTGTCGATTGGATAACACGGAGTGCTGTCTCTTTACAGAACTCTTTTCGCTGCCTACTTACTCTTAAATGCTTCCGTGCGTAACGATTTCTAGCCTTGATATAATTGTTAGTTTGCTTTTGACCTTTAAGGAATTTGCGAGACTTGCGACGGTTCAAGCGATTGAGTCGCTTTTCCGCCTTACGATAGTATTGTGGGACTTGAACTTGGTTACCATCGGAATCAACATAGAAATAATGGAGCCCCACATCTAACCCAACATTATGTTGAGCTGGCTCTAGTTCAGTTGAAACAAGATTGCTCAAGTCTTCCTTGATAACAAACTGGACGTAATATCCATCTGCCCGTTTAACTAGGTGGACTCGCTTAATTGATTCCAATTGAATCCGGTGTAAATCCCAACCACCCTTCATTTTCAAAGAGCCAATTCCTTTTTTGTCGGTGAACTTAACTCGTTTACGGTCTTCAGATAGTTTCCAACCTGAAGTTTTGTAGGTTAGCGACCGGCAGTTCTTTTTGAACTTGGGATATCCTTTCTTGCCCTTAATTTGCTTGCGACAGTTTTCATAGAAGCGAGCAATGGCTGACCAGGCCCGTTCTACTGCTGTTTGGCAAGCATGAGAATTAAGTGCTTTAACAAAAGGGAATTCTTCTCTAAGTTGGGTGTTGTACCGATAAAGGTCTTTTTGACCAACGCCATAGTTATCCATCCAATGACGAATCACTTTGTTTCGTACGAATTGAGCAGTACGAATCGCCTCGTCTATGGCTTGATATTGAGCTTTGTTGCCTTTTAACTTAAACTCTTGGATAAACATTTGACGTTGGATAAATCTACATCAAATTGTAATACACAATTAAATGAAATCGCCCTCCACTTCGCTAAACCGGAGCTTTAGTGAGGACAAGGCTTGTATCCTGCTTACCAAGGGTCAGTAGACAAAGCATTGCGTCTATTTCATTTCCCTTGCTTAAAACAGAACTATTTATGTACACTAACTCTAGCTCGCAGAGAAAAAATTCACTGTCATTGGCACTTGAGTACAAAGGGAGAACAACTTACTTTGATGATTAAGTGTTGCCTGACTCTAGTTTAGTGATGTTTTTCCAAGATTTTAAAGCTAAAAATTCATCTTTAAGGAGTATTGAAAATGGCTAATATTTTCCTCAACCCAGACGAAATTTTCGGTCCTTTGGGAGGCGAAAATAGTGTATTTGGCAGCACAGGTAGCGAAACTCTTCTAATTCGAGAAGGGGGTAACTTTACGATTGATGCCACTGTAGAAGAAGTTGAACTTCCCGGAAATCTAGCAGACTTTGCTTTCCAAACGGTCGGTACTAGTGTTGAAATCCAAACCGTGGGGAGTGGCGATGTTGTTGCTATCTTTAATGATGTCAGTAACACGCCAGCAGTAGTTTTTGGGGATGGATCTGCTGAAATTACTCCTCCACAACAAGTAGGGGGTCCAGCGTTACTGGGGGGTACTGAAATTCCAGATTTACCCAGCCAAATCATTCCTGATATTTTTCTTGAAGTCAGTCTTACTAGTGACTTCCTGAGTCAGTCGTTGGAGACAGAGAGTTTAGGCTTCTAGTTTTCCACAACACTAATGATGACAGGTGATTGTTTCTGACCGATTGACATGGCTAATCCTCTCAGAGGTTTTTGCACTTGTCGTCATTTCTTGGCTTAACTACTCCATTGCTATAAAAATTACTCAAAAAACTAACTCCAATCTTCTTCCTCATTATCTCCGGCGTTATAAACTTTTCTCTGCTGGTGAATTTGCCGTGTTTTTTCAAATAAAGTGTCTTCACTTAAGTTCCATTGTTGCAAGAGTAAATCTAAATCTTGCTGTAAAGACTGAGCACCAGGAAAATTTTTATAACGAATGCGCAAGCGAGCAAGTTCTGCTAAATTATGATCGGTGATATCTTCTTGAAAAAGCTGTTCAAGGATAGCTCGGTCTTGTTTTTCTCTAGGGTGTTTTTGTTCTGGCATTTGAATCACCTCCTCTAATTTTTTATGTCTAAACGTGCTTTATTCGTGGGGATAACAACCCTTGATTTAATTTATCTGGCGCCTTATTTCCCCGCAGCCAATGAAAAATTAAGTGCGATTGATACTACCCTTTCTGCAGGAGGACCTGCAACCAATGCCAGTGTCACATTTAGTTATTTAGGCAACTCCTCGCGACTGTTATCTGTACTCGGAAATCATCCCATTACTCATTTAATTAAAACTGATTTAGATCGGCAGCAAATTCAACATCATGACTTACAACCCCAGTGGGAGGAAACACCCCCCATTTCCTCTATCGTTGTGACACAAGGAAGCGGCGATCGCGCTGTCATTTCTTTAAATGCTGTGCGCTGTCAAGCGGATCCCAGTCAGATTCCAACTGATATTTTAGCAGGCATTAATTTGGTTTTAATTGATGGTCATCAAATGGCAGTGAGTCAAGTGATCGCGCGCCAAGCGCGAGAAAAAAGGATTCCCGTGGTGGTTGATGGTGGCAGTTGGAAACCAGGGTTTGAAAACGTACTCTGTCATACAGATTACGCGATTTGTTCTGCTAATTTTTATCCGCCCAATTGTCAGACGCAAAAGGATGTTTTTCACTATCTCAAGCAAATTGGCGTACCTTATTCTGCGATTACTCAAGGTAAAAATCCAATTATTTATCAACCCCCTAAAAACGAAGGAAAAGTTACTGTTCCTAAAATTTCCCCCGTCGATACCTTAGGGGCTGGTGATATTTTTCATGGTGCTTTTTGCCACTATATTTTGCAAGAGGAATTCGAGCACGCGCTCGCCTCAGCAGCAAAAATTGCAGCCCAAGCTTGTCAGTTTTTTGGCACCAGAAATTGGATGAAAAGCCACCCTTTCTAACCCCTGAAACTGATGAGCCCATCAAGCCAAAAGTATCAGGCTAAGCATTACCGATGTGAATGGGTATCACCACTAAAAGGTTGTACGCCGATGGTTGGATAATCATCATGAGTTGGGCTAAAAAGCTCTAGCACGGCTTCAGCCAAACTTCCAAAAAATCCTGGATGTTTTTGTAATTCAGTTAAGGCTTCATCCACATGCTCAGGACTGAAATTATATCCTTTTTCGCTAGCGAGTTCGAGCATTTGCTCTCGGGTCTCACTGGCTTGCACCTTTTCCTTAAGTTGCTCGTCTTTAGTCGCCTCAGACAAAAAATTCAATGCACTTTCTTTAGACATGATTAAAAAAATTAATATTAATCTCAATTCACTCCATTTCTATTATGCCAAAAGCCCCTAATACATTAAGAAAAATTAATATAAAAATTAATATTTTTTTAATACTTAGCCCATGAGTGGATTCTTTGATTTCGCAACTGAATGAGGTATTTTTGAGATTCAATATCTTAACAGATTTGAACTTTTCAAGATTGTGCAAAAATGCTACAATTCAGCTAAATCGCTGTTATTGATAACTAGTGACGGCTTAGCAATAGATTCAACAGAGATTGCTGGCGCCAGCAGCATTTTTGCTTCTCAACTCGAACTCGGTTCACGCCATCATTACTGTCGTTGAAATCCCTGGATAAAGCAATGATGGCTATTCCAACTGCATTTAAGCCTGTGTGGTATCGACCTGCGTTTTGATCATCTGCCAAATTGATAAGACTCCTTCTAACCAACCTTGAGCAAAAACAATACGACTTTGGGGATCAACTGCGAGTAACTCAGCGAAATCAGGATCGTGAAGCCGTGCCTGTTGCGGATATTCCTTCAGGTCTAGAAAACTCCAGAGGTAATCCAGTACCTCTTCATCTAAGGACTCAGCTAAAGAATAAACCCGTTCAAAGTGACGGTAATCTTGGTAAGAAAGTTTTGAACTAGACCGAATTCCCAGTTCAAAGCCTTCTTGACGGACTTTGTTCAGTAGAACATTTTTTTCAACCCGTAGGCGTTCTACAAGATTATCTTGTCCTTGAGCTTGCTGTTTAAGTTCTTCATGAGTAATAGCCATTTCTAAAGCCTCCTGACAAATCGAAGAAATATTGAAGTTGTGCTTGACAGCTTGCAGCCGTTCAAATAATTCATCAGGAACGGCGATGGTGATTCTGCGGCTCACAACTTTCTCCTTAATTCTGTGTACTCTTATACAATAAACCAAAATATTGCATAACAAACCTGAATGATAGATTTTGTTACATAATTTACAGATTTTATAAATGGTTTATGTACTCTTATATTAAGTTTGATGGTAATTATTCAGCTATAAGCTTTTCATTTCAGGAAATACAGCGATTTTACAGAATCTTAATTTGCTAGGCAGTTATGTAACTCGTCATCGCTTTGTCCCTAACAGCAAACTCTTGCCACGATACTGTGGTATAGAATTGTGACGATTTTGATAAATTGTAGCTTTTGATACAGAAAAATGGATAAAATAAGGTTAAAGGATTAGGGAGGTTGGATGATGTCTGTTAAACAACAAGCTCGCGCTCTTATGAGTCGTCACCATCAGTTAATTCGTAATCGCGAACAGTCGATGTTACTCCGAACAGGGGGAGAAATTGGCTTAGAATTTGATATCAGCTCCTATCACAGCCAAATTCAAGGCATGACTCCCAATAACTTTAGTCAGAGCTATGATCGTAGCCGGACAGCGATGAGTTAGAGAAAAGAGCGATTATCAACTTAATCCCTTGTGGCGCGGCAAGAGGGGAGGTTATTAACCTAGTCTCAGAGTGGTTGCGGGAAATGATTAACAGTGTAACCACTTTATTGCCTCCAAAAGGGAATTTTTTTGCTTTCAAGACCCGATTATTTAATTATGATTTGGCTTTTCGTAAAGATGTAATAGTAGTGATTGTGTGCGCGATCGCGTGCTCTATCTCTTCTTCTGTGGTAAAACGTCCCATTCCAAAGCGAATTGAGGCATGGGCAAGGGATTGATGACGACCTAAAGCAGTAATCACATGGGAGGGAGCGGTTGATTGGGAGGAACAGGCAGAACCCGATGAAACAGCGATTACCGGTTGTAAGCCTAGAATTAAGGCAGTGCCATCTACTCCCGCTACACTAAGATTCAAGTTTCCGGGTAGCCTTTGGTTAGGATGACCGTTGAGATAGATGCCTTCGAGTTGGGATAATTCCTGCCAAGCGCGATCGCGCAATTTAGTTTGTCGTTCTCCTTCTGTGTCCATTTCCGCTAAACCTAATTGGACAGCTTTGCCAAAACCGACAATCTGTGGGGGATAGAGAGTTCCTGATCGGAAATTGCGTTCTTGCCCCCCGCCTTGGATTTGTGAGGCTAAACGGACTTTCGGTTGCCGACGACGAACGTATAATGCTCCAATTCCTTTCGGACCATAAACTTTATGGGCAGTGAGAGACATTAAATCAATGTTCATTGCCTCCACATCAAGAGGAATTTTCCCAATTGCTTGTGCGGCATCGGTGTGAAATAAAACCTCCTTTTCCCGACAGATTTGACCAATTTCTGCTAAAGGTTGTAAGACACCAATTTCATTATTCGCCGCCATCACCGAAACCAAGATCGTATCTTCACGAATCGTTTGCTTTAAAGTCTCTAAATCAATGAGTCCATCTTCTGTCACAGGGAGAAAGGTAATCTCAAACCCCAAACTTTCTAAATATTGACACGGATCAAGCACAGCACGATGTTCAGTGGCAACAGTAATGATATGTTGTCCCGCACTGAAATATGCCTCAGCGACCCCTTTAATGGCAAGATTATTTGCTTCTGTTGCACCACTGGTAAAAATAATTTCCTCAGGCGTTGCTTGAATGGCTTCGGCAATGATTTCTCGAGCTTGTTTGACTCCCGCTTCTGCTTCCCAGCCATAAGCATGGGAGACGCTAGAGGGATTCCCAAAATGTTCGGTAAAATAAGGCAACATTGCCTCTAACACTTTGGGATCAACCGGCGTTGTAGCGTGACAGTCAAGATAAATAGGACGTTGCATTATCAATTCTGCTGGGGCAATTGGGTCTATTTTTTATTTTTGCTTAATTTAGGGGTCTCAAGCCATCTCCACTAAGGAGGAAAGAACAATTCAATAAAGAAGGGTTTTGAGACCTGAGAAACTAATCCAAATCGGTTTTATCCGGAGTGCGCTCACGATCTAAATGTTTGATTTCCTTGAAGTTCAAACATTTGCCGATTTACCTTACCCTGTTCATTGCGAGGAATCAAATCAACGGCAAGCCATTGTTTTGGAATTTTATACCCACTGAGAGATCGTTTTAATTGTTCTTTAATGTTGCCAATTGTCATGGACTCATTGTTGGGAACATAAATAGCACTCACCACTTCTCCCCAATATTGATCTCTAATCCCCATCACATAAACATCTGTGACTAAACCGGTGGATAAAATTGCTGCTTCTACTTCATCAGGAAAGACATTTTCCCCGCCGGTGATAATTTTCCGGCTCTGACGACCGACAATATGAAGATAACCGGCAGTATCAAAATAACCAAGATCGTCGGTGATCAATCGATTTGGATTCCAATCAGGATCAGAATAATATCCTAGTCCTAAAGATTGACTTTGGATTGTAATTGTTCCTATTTTTCCTGGAGCCAGTTCTTTTCCTGCTTCTCCTTTAATAAGAACGTTCGCATGGGGTAAGACTTGACCCACACTGTTATTTCCTGCTAAAAATTCATCAGGTTGTAAAGTGACCACTTGCGATGCTGTTTCTGTCATTCCATAGGTTAAAGCAATGGGAACTTGATAGTGTCTTGCTGTTGCTAAAAGACTCTTCCAAGGAGGTGCACCACCGAGAAGAACTGCTTTAAATTGAGATAACCAGTTTCCGGCACCATAATTAAGTAACCGTTGCAGTTGTGTAGGAACTAAAGAGAGAAAATAGTTATTTTGCGCAATATTTTGTAGTTGGTGTAGGGTTGCTATATCTTGATTTTGCCAAGCTTTTTCTAGTCTCTTATAAGAATATAGAATCAAATTTCCGCCTGTAAGAAAAGTTCGCATAAATTGCATCAATCCACTGACATGATAGAGGGGAAGGATGCAAAAGCAATTCACTGTTTCCTGTTTAAAGTAATGACAAAATCCTGTCACTGATGCACTTAAGGTTTTCCAATTATGTTTCACAAAACGGATCTTTCCGGATGAGCCGCCAGTAGGAATCATAATGTTTCCCATAAGGTTGGGATTTAGATGGGAAAAAGAGAGTTGTTCTACAACATTTTCTTCAATCAGGAGATCGGGGTTAACAGCAGCGAAAACTTCCTGCCATTCTTGAGATTGCCATTGGCGATTTCCTACAAAAACTGGACAACCTTTTCCGACACTGGCTAAGAAACTGGATAAAAACTGATGATCATTTTTTCCTTTTAAAAGAATCTTTACTCCTTGCGGAATTTGTGAATGAATCTGTTGGCTTTTTTGCACTAATACTTCGCGAGAACAAATCGAAAATTCCTCTTGAATTTGACAAGCTTTAAGTTGCTGCATTAACCAAGAAAAAGACGGTTTAATTTCATCCATTGCTATTTCTTAACCCAATTTCAATCACTTAGATCATTAATCCTTGGTGGGTTGCTGTCCAAATTGTCCAAGTATCGACTAAGAGCAAAAGCAGGGTAAATCCTAATAAAATGAAATACATCCAGGGCTGTGCTAAAGGACGAACATCACTAGTATCAATGCCTGTTTTTTCTTCAACTTTCTGGACTAAGCGTGCAAATCCCGCCACTCGCATTGGGAGAAGATAAGCTCGATCGCGCCCTGAAGTAACAAAATAATACACTAATCCTCCTTGTCCGGTCGTTCGCAGTTTCAGTTGTTCAATTTCGGTCCAAGGGAGTGACCATCCTTTTTGCAAAATCGAGGGAAACCAACGGGGATAGGTCACTGCAATCTGTTTGTCATCCAGAACAACCTGCTGGCTTAACGCACCGTATAATAGAATCCAACCGATGGCTAAACCAAGGACAAACCAAGCAACGGGAACGGAAACGGGAGAGACAATCGCTAAAAAAGGCAGAGGAACCGTCAAAGCAATGTAGAGACTCAAAAGAGTTATCCGAATCAATGGAGAAATTTGAAAAGTTAGAGATTCAGTGTTTGCAACCGTCATCAATACTACACCAAGTGATCATTTCTAATTAAGGTAACAATTTATTAACAATTCTGGCGGAAACCGTCCTCAAAAAATTAAGCTTAACTTTATACTTCTGAGATTGCACTTCTCAAGAAGAATGAAAAAGTAACCTTTCTTAAAAAAATCAAAATAGAGTTGCCGATTTCAAAAGAGGCTGCTAAAATTAATCTTGAGAACAAAGATCGGTGACTACGTTTGGTTTCAGTATTGATAGTTTTTTCCAGCTTCGTATTGACAGACTCTCTCCAAGATCTTGCCTCACTACACAATATCTGATTGAGGAGAATCTTCATCAATGTCAATTTATGTCGGTAATCTCGACTACTCCGTAACTCAAGACGACTTAAGCGAAGTTTTTGCGGAATACGGCACAGTTAAACGCGTCCATCTCCCTACTGACCGTGAGACAGGTCGGATGAGAGGATTTGGTTTTGTTGAAATGTCATCGGAAACTGAAGAATCGAATGCGATTTCTGAACTTGATGGTGCAGAATGGATGGGTCGTGAACTCAAAGTGAACCCTGCTCGTCCCCGCGAAAATAAAGGCTCATTTGGCGGCGGTCGCAGAAACAGACGTTTCTAAAGTATTGAATTGAGCAAACGACGCTTTTGGAGAGCCCATAAGATGTAATCAGGCTTTCTGAAAGCGTTTTTTAATTTGAATAAGGAGAATTGATAATGGCTAAACGTCGGAATCAGAAGAAAGAAAAAGCAGCTCGTAACCTTGCTTATGCAAGACAGTTCCGGAAAAAATCAACCGGAAATTTCCAAAGAGGTCGTCGGTTCTCCGGTGGAAATAACAACAATACCAGCAATAGCAGCGGTAATAACGAAAGTGATAATAGTGGGGCGGCTGAATAAGCCGACTCCGTTGCCTATGCTGACAAAAGCCTAATTTGAAGTGGACAAGAGGGGAAGTTGGGGAGTTGAGTTCAATGGTAATGAACTCGTCACTCTGGCCTCCCCTCTGCCTGTGTTTTAACCAATCATGGTTGCTAGAGTGCTCAGTAAGTCTTGTTCGTTATAGGGTTTAGAAAAATAAGCTGATGCCCCTAGTTTCATCGCGAGTTTACGGTGTTTTTCATTGCCCCGAGAAGTCAACATGGCAATGGGTAACTGTTTAAATTCAGGGTGATTTTTAATTTCACCTAAAACGCCATAACCATCTAAACGAGGCATTTCAATATCACAAATCGCTGCTTTGATCGGTAAACCGCTAAAGACTTTTTCAACTGCCTCTTGTCCATCTTTGGCTTGTTCGACTTGATAGCCGGCTTTTTCCAGCGCGATCGCGAGGTAACGACGGACATGAATGGAGTCGTCAATAATTAAAATGGTGTCAGCATTTAAAGCATCATCGTGAACCGGAACATCAACAGTGGCTTCACTTTCCGCTTGGGGTTGTTGGAACCAATTTAAAAGTTGCACCGGATCAACCAGGGGAATGGGACGACCATCTCCTAAAACGGTAGAACCCGTAACTCCGGGGGGTAACGGTAAGGGGCTATCGACACTCCGTAATGCCACTTCTTGTTCTCGCCAGAAACGATCTACCCGAATACCGCGCCAATTTCCCCGATAATTAACAATTAAAACGGTGGCGCGATCCAGGGTTGCTGTCCCTGCCATGACAAAGGATTTAACGGTTCGATTAAAGCGCGACCAACTCTCTAGATGGGTGACAGGAACGTTCTCGCCATTCCAAACAATTTCTCCTGATGCCTCTGCTGTCGCATCATAAGGGGCAAAAGCTTTCACCATCTCCACCGGAAGGGCAAAGACTAAGCCGGCACTTTCGACAATTGCCACCCGCGCAATGGAGACAGAGAGAGGAAAACTGATTCTAAACGTCGTTCCAACACCTAATTTTGTATCCACATGGACTTCACCGCGAATTTTTTCTAAGTTGGTGCGAACAACATCCATGCCCACACCCCGTCCCGATAATTCGGTGACCCGTTCAGCGGTGGAAAATCCAGGAGCAAAAATCGAATCTAGCAGTTCTTGATCGCTCAGTTGGGCTAACTCCTTTTCGGGAATGCCCATTGTCTTCAGGCGAGCCTTAATTTTTTCCCGATCAATACCACCGCCATCATCGGTAATGGAAATCATGGTTTTGTTCCCCTGATTCACGGCATTGAGGATGATTTTTCCTTGTTCGGGTTTCCCTTGGGCAACGCGAGTTTGGGGATCTTCAATCCCGTGGTCAAAAGCATTGCGGAGGAGATGATTCAGCGGTGCGGAAAGGGCTTCAAAGGCAGCGCGATCAATGAGGGTGTTTTCGCCTTGAATCTCAATGGTGACTGGTTTGTCATACTGGACGGATAAGTCTCGGATGACCCGCCGAAATCCCTTCACCGCTTCGGAAAAGGAACGAGTTTGTACGCGGGTAATGCCCCGCTGTAAGTCACTGGTGGTAAAGTTCAGTTCTCCCATTGCTTGAGTGACTTCTCGAGAACTCACTTCCAGGTCACTGGTAACCTCCTGTAGCTGCACAATGGTTTCCATTTGCTCTTGGAACAGCAGGTGTAAGTCACTGTAGCGATCCATCTCTAAGGTGTCAAAGCCTTCGGTTTCTGCGCGAGGGAAGTTCGACACTGTAACACTCTCATAGTTGAGTTTGTCGTACCATTTGCGCAATTGGACATTTGCTTGTTCTAGTTGTTGAGTTCTAGATTTACTGAGATTGACAAACTCCTCTAACTCTGACATCCGAGAATTGACCAATTCCCGTTCTAGAATTAAACGGCTAAACAGGGTATTAATTCGTGCCAGTTGTTGCACAGAAACCCGTACTGTTGTGTCTTCTCGTTGTGCAGTAACCGGCAACTCTTGGTTTTTTGGGTCTGGGGTAGCAGCAACAGTTGATTCTGCTGCGGGCACTACCCCTTTTTCTTCCTGTTCTACCAATGCCGGTAGATCTAAGTCATCAAAATCAGGAATTTCCCACTCTTCTTCTGCTGTCGCTGCTTGTAACTCCTCGATCGCGCTGGGATCTAGGTCATCGAAATTGGGAATCTCCCATTCTTCGGCACTTGTTTCTTCAGCAATGACATCACTGGTATCGAGCTGTGCGGGGAGTTGGTCATAGCGTCCGAGTTGAATCAGCGCTTGCGAGCGCTCCCATTGCGCGATCGCGCTGCGGGTTAAAGATTTGACCTGTTCGAGGGGAACGTCATTGAGATGGTATTGAATCGATTCACATAAGCCAACAAACGGCTCACACTCAACCATTCGGCCAAAGTCAGCTAACTCCTCGGTGGTTGTTTGCAAAGCAACCATCAATTCCGTTGGCGCCAAGATGGTCAATTGCGTTTTTAACCGTTCTAAAGCTTCTTCGACGCCGCTGCCAAAGAGCAGATCCGCCACATTGGTATCTTCTTCTTTAGAAAGCAATGCCGTTTCATCCGCTTCTGTCAATTCTCCCAAGCGCTCTCGCAAAGGGGCAAAGATTTTTGCCGTCTGTTGATCGAGCCAGTCTTGCTGGGGAGGATTCCCTTGACGATATTGTTCCCCAATTGCCCGTAAGCAGTCCACCCCTTGCAGTAAGAGAGTTTCTAATTGGGTATTAATTTCGATGGTCTGAAATCGGGCTTGCAGAATTTTGAGGTAGTCTTCCAGGGAATGAGCGGTGCGACTGAAGGCATCAAAGCCCATCATGGCAGCCCCCCCTTTAATAGAGTGAGCGGCTCGTGCGGCAGCATCAAACTCTTTTAAATCAACCCCTTGTTCAGCAATGCCTAAGAGAGCAGACTCTAGCTGATCGCAGTACTCAATCGCTTCTTCGAGAAAATCCTGTCTCGCTTGTGCTTCTGTATCCATTGTTTCATTTCTTATGAGTGATGGTTGCTGGGTAAAAAAGGGAAGGGAGCCACCTCCGTTCCCGTTGATTTTCTCACTGGGTCTAAATTACTTCTCGACCTTGAACTGTTCCACAGAGGTTTCTAGGCTTTGTGCCACTTTTGCCGTTTCTTGAATCGCCTGGGCTACTTCTTTTGAGGTTTCGGAACGTTGTTGAGACGATTGGGTTACTTGTTCCATCAGTCGGGACACGGCTTGAGATGTTTCTGCCTGCGATACGGTAGAATCAGAAATCGACTGCATGAGATTATTAATTTCTTCAGAACGGGCAACCACCTCAGCCAGGCGAGCTTTCGTTTCTTCCACAGAACGGCTACTCTCAACCACCTCAGAGGTTCCTTGTTCCATCGTCTCAATGGCTTCTTTCGTTTCGTTTTGAATATTGGCGACAATCTGAGCAATTTCTTGTGCCGCTGACGCGGATTGTTCGGCTAAGGATTCGACCTGTTCCGCAACTGCGGTAAAACCTTGTCCTAATTCTCCGGCGCGGTGGGCTTCCACACTCGCGTTAATCGCCAGTAAGCTCGTTTTTAAGGAAATTTCGTCGATGAGAGAAACCACCTGGGAAATCTTTTGCGCCGATTCTCCCATTTGTTTCATTTTCTTCGCGGTTTCACCGACCGTGGAGCGTAAGCCTTGAATGCTTTGTACCGTTTGATCCATGGCTTGATTCCCTTCTTGCGCCGTCAGCAGGGCTGTATCGGCGATAGTAGCTGCTTTTTGCGCGTTTTGGGCAACCTCCTGAATGGAGCGGTTCATGGCTTCAACCGAGTTCAAGGTTGATTGAATTTCTTCGGCTTCCGCGATCGCGCCCTCAGCAACTTTCCGAATTTCAATTTCGTTTTCGCCCAGGGAATCACTAACTCGACTTGCTGCTGCTTTTACCTGTTGTGCTGTGTCTTGTAAGTTTTCCACAACCGCATTAAACAAGTCAGCAACCACCCCAATATCTCCTTCCATCAACTGGGCACGCACGGTTAAGTCGCCATCGGCTGCATTTTCAATATCGGTCATTAAATTGACCACCTCTTCTTCTAAGACTTCCCGTTGTTGCCGTTGTTGTTCTGCGCTTTCGGCTTGTTCTTTGAGCAGTTGTTGTACTCGTTCAACCAAGTTGTTGTAACTTTCTGCAAGGAGTTGGGTTTCGTAACTCCCTTGCGGTTCGGCTCGTGCGGAGAGATCGCCGGCTGCTGCTTTTTGCGCGGATTGAGAAACGTTGGCTAAAGGAGACGCAAACTGCCGGGCTAAAAGGAAAGCAACCCCAATTGCGCCAACACCAAGGAGCACGCCCACCAAAGCAAAGACAGCAACGACCTCATTCCCTGCCTCTTGCAGGATTCTTTCCTCTACTGAGGCAATGGCGACCCAGTCTGTATCGGGAACGGCTGCCATCTCATAAAAGCGTCCTTCGTGGATAAAAGCAACGCTGAGAATGCCTTCTTGTAAAGTTTCAGAATCAATTTCGACGCTACTTAGATTATACTGATTGGCAAGTTGATCTAGATTCGCTTTTAAGGAGGCTTCTGCTGTGATTGTCCCTTGTGCCATCGCTTTTGCCATCGCTTTCACGGCATCTCCTCCCTCAACCGCTTCACGCTCAATCGCGCCTTGATCCGTAACCGTTGCAAAGACGACTGCGGTCGAAGCGTCGATCACTTGCACTTGTTCGGTTTCCAAAATATCGCTGTATCCAAGATAACTTTCAACCGCACGAAAGGCAGAACCAGAAATCCCCATCTTCAGAACGCCTAAAAATTCTCCGGATTCAGGATCGGTAATAGCATGAGTCGTCTCAATTTGAGCGGTTCCTGCCGATTCGTCAAATTCGAGGTCCCCCAGCCACAGCCCTTGGGCTTTTCCGTTTTCCCACCAAGTCTCATCGCGTTGCACAAAGTCAGAGGTGGGCTGGTTATAGGCAACATTAAAGCCGTTTTTTTCCGTGAAAAATATCTCTGTCACCTGCTCGGGAGCGGCGACTTGTTGTAGATAATTATTGAGGGCAGAGTTCGGCGCAACCAGTTTTGTATCGCTAAAACGCTCTTCTAGCTGTTCGATGGGTAAGGCAGTGAGTTGCTCTGCTTCCATTTGACTGCTGGCTTCGCGAGCGGCAGAAACAATGAGCGGGTTACTAACAACTGCTTCTGGAATTTGTCGTAAATTGGATAAAACCTGGCTACTGGCTTCACCCGCCAATAATGATACTTTTTGCAGGTTTTCTCGATAGCGCGCTTCAAGGTTTTCGTGAATCACCCACCAACCACTCCATCCGGCGACCGCGAGGGGAATTAGGGCCGTTGGGACAACGCTCAGGAGTAAGCGTTCCCTTAGCCCCATACTTTTCTTCCCAGTCGGTTGACTGGGAGTCCTTTGTTGGGCGGTTGGTTCCAGGGAGGGCTGATGCGCTTGACCGTTAAGGGTTTCGGGTTGAGGCAAGCTAGTTTTGGGGTTTTCTTTTAGGTTAGTCATGAAATAAAGCCTCGTTTTTTACAATAAAAATGCAATAAGTACTACCAGAAAAATTTGAATCAATTTGGGTCTGATCCCATTTGATCTTGGATGGCACTTAAGTCCAAAAGGGCGATTTGTTGCTCATCATGGACTAAGTAACCTTTTAAATATGGCGTCAATGCAGCAGGGAACTCGCCAATCGGTGACATAATGTCTTCAGAACGCAGCGTTACGGTACGGAGGATGCGATTGACGGTGAGCCCAAGCAAGAAGGAGCCATTTTCCGAGCGGTTCGATGCCACCTGAACAATGATTGTTGGATAGGATTGAGGAATTTTAGTTGCTGTGCCTAAATTGAGGAGTTCTTCGAGACTGATAACACAATAAACGCGATCACGCCCATTACTCCAACCCAGGACATGAGAGGGCATCAGGGGAATCGGAGTAATTGTGTTAATGGGCAAATTGGTTGCTTCCCACACTTGATGTAAATTAATCGCAGCACGAAGATCGGAAGCAATTTCAAATAACAGGTAACGTTCACCCAGTTGTTGGCGCTCACTCTCAAAGAGTCGTGGAAGTAGTTCTTGTAACCGTTGCGTGGTACTGGTAGTTTTCATAACGAATCAGATCGCACATAAGACAATAAGTGGTTGTTGGGGTTAGACATGACATGGCGTCATCTCCAACCGCTGTAAACAGAACTTTGTGAGCCCCTGATATTTGTAGATAAGCTTGCACAAAACGCTTATTGAAAATGACCTTGATTTCAGGTCTTTCCCATTTGCGATTAACTTGCTTTTGTTGCGGCTGTCACTGCTTCTACCATTTGTTCTTGGGTACAGGGTTTCACTAAATACGCAACCACGCCCTGTTTTTGCGCCCATTTTTGATCAACTTGTCGATCTTTGGTGGTGCAAGCAATGACCGGAATTTGAGCCATTGCTTCGTCTTTTTTGAGTTTGCGACAGAATTCTAAACCGCTCATTTCTGGCATGACTAAATCAGTCACAATGACATCGGGAATGAATTCTTTGAGTTTTTCTAGGGCTTCAATTGCGCTGATTGCGGTTGTAACGGTATAACCGCCTTGTTCTAAATAACTTTTGATTAGTTGTAATTCAGATTGGACATCATCAATAACTAAGATTTGTTTCATGGTTTTTCTCCTATAATTCACTGTTAATTAGTATGCACGTTTGGATGATTAAAATGATCAGTAATTACCCAGTAATTCATCCGTCAAGATGTTTTTCTACTACCTCTAAAAGACTATCCTTAGTAAAGGGTTTTGTCAGATAATCGGTTGCTCCTGATGCTTTTGCTCGCACTTTATCAATTACTCCCGTTCGGCTTGTCACCATAATGATTGGTACTTCTGCTAAAGCATTACTATTTCTGAGTAAACTACAAAGCTTATAACCGTTAATTTCTGGCATAGAAATATCCATTAAAATTAAATCAGGTTTAACCCGAAATAGAATGGCAGCGGCTTCAACAGGGTTCTCGATTTTAGTGATTTCGTAAGGTTCTTCCCCTAATAGACGTTGCATTTCTCGCAAAATGGTAGGACTATCATCAACACAAGCAATTTTTATTGTTTTTTGATGCGTACTTGGGCGAGAACTGACATTGTTTTTTTCTTCTTCTTTTTTTGGCAGCTGAGGTAGTTTTGGCAGCTGTGCCCAAGAAGATTTTGGATCTCGTAAAAAAATTTCCCCATTTTTAATATGAGGATAAAGAATTTGGGCTAACTTAATTTCATCTTGCTTGATAATTTTTGCTAGCTGATGAATACTAAAACCACGCATTAATTTTGCGAGTTTTGCCATCAGAGGGTTAGCTTGGCTATCAATCCCACTATGATTAAAGAAATAAGGTCGTTGATAGGGAGAACTGATTTTATCAAGCAATTTTTGCCAAGACTCTAAGCGACCTTGAAATTCGGTGATTAAGGTTGCTAATTGAGGACGGGGTCGGATTGAAACTAGCGGTTCTGTGGAGTCACTTTCTTGCCAAGAATAATGACCATCCTTTAGCCAAAATAGAGGTTCTAATGCTTCTCTGCTGACTTGTTCGGTCACCTTTGAAACTTCTTCTGCATTCAGAAATTCTTGTCTGCTTAACCAGTGCAAAATACTATCAAGAGACATTCCTTCTAAAGAATTTCGGCTATTTTCCAAAGATTTTGCTGTCTTCAATGCTTCTACTGCTGCTTTGCAGCCAAAATACTGAAGATGATATGTTAACTCCTCCAGAGATTGAACGGACATGGAGGCATATTGGAGTTGACCTCTTTCCAAATAAACGAGCCAGTTAATGTTTTCTCTAGAAACTTCTAGAACGCCACTCCGCTTCGACAATTCCTTGAAAAGTTGAACCGAGTTGTGAATTTCTCCAGTTGCGTGTTGGGCTGCCAGAAAATCGGATGAGGCAAAAGACGAATTTTCACTCATAGCTAATTAGTGATCTAAGTTAGGAGTTAGATAGAAATATAACACAGATCTCAATCACACACTTCAGTGTAATTACTAAAATTACTCGTCAATTATCCTGATTTTTTGCCAAAGATAATTCTTTTTATGTGATAAAAAATACAAAAAAAAGTGTTTTAAGACAACTCTCTCAAAAGAAGTAACCTGAAATGATCCTGAGGCTCTTGATAAAATTGTTAAAATTTTCTTAGTTAGTTATTAAGCAAAGTAACAATGAATAACACGATTACTCTCTCTCCAGAATTCGCGATCGCGGGACAAGTCACCCCAGAACAACTACAACGTGCTAAAGAAGCGGGATATCAAGCGGTCGTTAATTTACGGATGCCTGGAGAACAAGGATTTTTAGATCATCAAGAGACAGCTCAAGAAATGGGCTTACATTATGTCCATATTCCCGTCTCTCCCAATGAAATCAATCAAGTGGTCGATCAGGTGATGAATCAACTCGACGAACTTCCTAAACCTGCTCTCGTTCACTGTGGGAGTGCTCTCCGCGCTGGTGTCATGGTCTTAGCCTATCGCGGTCTTCGGGAAGGAAAGACAGCAGAAGAAGTATTAAATGAAGCCAGACAAGCTGGGTTTACGATGCTCGATAGTAAGCCGCCCCTCAAACAGTTTGTTGAAGATTACATTGCACAAAACCGTTAACGAGAAGTTTCTGGGTCACGATTGATGGTTTGACAAGACTGACACAAGCCAAAAAACTCTAGGCTGTGGTAAAAAACTTGGAACTGATGGGAGGTTTCTAATTTCTGTTCTAACTCATGGACCGGACATTCCGTAATGGGAACCGACTGACCGCAATTGAGACAAGTGAGATAGTGTTGGTCATGTTCGATTGATTCGTAGAGTGATTCTCCGGTCGGAAGGGTGCGGGCTTGTACCGCCCCTTCTAATTTTAGGGCTTCGAGGGCGCGATACACCGTAGCCAGCCCAAGTGGTTGTTCACGTTGACGCAGTTCAACATAGATTTGTTGAGCAGAAAGGGCAGAATTCAACTGCTGGAGGAGATTGAGAATGCGTTTTTGGGAACGATTACGCTGGGCAGTCATTAGCAGGAGTTAAGTTGCAGTTTTACCAACAAAGAGAGTGAGCCGCTTGTATGAAGCAAGGGCATTAGCTCTGATGCCTAAACTAAGCATACATCGATCAGGATGTTGTACTCTAGGAATGCGGTGGTTAAAGAAAAAACAGTGAGTCAACAAACCTATAAAGCCCAAATCTATGTTACCTTGCGTCCGTCCGTTCTTGATCCAGCAGGCACAGCCGTTGCCTCTGGCTTACAACAACAGGGTTATACGGGCGTGGAAACCGTCAGAATTGGCAAGTATATTGAGTTAACCGTTACAACCGAGAGTGAAGCATTAGCGCGCCAACAAGTGGATGAAATGTGCAATCAATTATTAGCGAATCCTGTCATTGAAAATTATTCCTTTGAGTTGCATCAGTTAGCGACAACGGTGGGAGGATAAGAATGAAATTTGGAGTTGTTGTCTTTCCCGGATCGAACTGCGATCGCGATGTTGCTTATGTAACCCAAGATTTGCTAGGACAACCAACGAGATTGGTTTGGCATCAGGAAACCGAAATTTCTGATCTTGATGTCCTGATTATTCCCGGCGGGTTTAGTTATGGCGATTATTTACGCTGTGGCGCGATCGCGCAATTTTCTCCTATTATGAAAGCAGTCCAAGACCATGCTGCAAAGGGAAAACTCGTCCTCGGTATCTGCAATGGCTTTCAAATCTTAACCGAAGTGGGTTTACTCCCTGGGGCACTGATTCGCAATCGAGATTTACATTTTATCTGCGATCGCGTGCCCTTAAAAATAGAAAATACGCAATCGATTTGGACGGCAAACTATGCTGAACAAGCTGTAATTACACTCCCGATTGCCCACGGTGAAGGGCGTTATTTTGCTGAAGCTGATACCTTAGAGTCTTTAGAAGATAACGGACAAGTGCTCTTCCGTTACTGCAATCTTCAAGGCGAAGCGAATGAGACAAGTAACCCGAATGGTTCACTCCATAATATTGCCGGCATTACCAATCAAAAGGGGAATGTCTTAGGCATGATGCCGCATCCCGAACGAGCATCTGATCCAGTTTTGGGTTCAACAGATGGCTTCCATCTATTTCAAGGATTATTGCAAGCGCAAGTGATGGTTTAGCAGTTCTAACCGTATTCACATCAGTTTCAGAGAACTCTTAAGGCATTGATTCATCATCTTCAAACCAGCCGTCAATACCAAAACCAAGCGCTCGCTTTGGGTTGAGTTCTCTTGCGAGTCGGAACACAGCCTTTCTTCCGACTGCTGTTTCCATAACTGAAGAAAACACTAAATCTAGGGAATACTGTTGACATAATTCTCGCAGTAAACGGGGTGAGCCCGCGATCGCGCACTTCAGAACAAAAATACCGCGCCATCCTCTTTCATAGCAAGCTTGCAACTGTCGTAACGTTCCCACCGATTCATCTAACGCCACAGGCGTTCTAAAGGTTGCTGCGAGTTCCCGCATTGCCTCAAAGTGGTTGGGTGGTAAAGGTTGCTCGATAAACTCGATCTTGCCCGACGCATCTGCTTCCTGAAACCATTGTTGTGCTTCTTCTAAGGTTAAGCCGCCATTGGCATCTAGTCGGAATTGGCTATTAGCCGGTAACGCCGGTACGACTTCCTTAAACCACGCTAACTCGGTTGCCAGAGGAAAGACACCAATCTTCCACTTAAAGGTTTGTTGTCCCTGTTGCCAAGCGGATTGCCATGTTTCTAACACCGCTTCTCCAGCGGGTAAGAGAGCACTTAAGGATAATTTTTTTTCCGGGCTTTCCTCAGAAAAAAAGCCTTCTAAAGCCGACTCAAAAGCAAACTGACAAGCCGGAAACTCTTCCGGAATCTGTGCAATTTCTGTGGCAGTAATTCCTTGGGAATATTGAGAACAAAAAGCAAGGGCTTGTGTTAATGTTTCCGAACCAAAATCAGGAAGCGGTGCGATTTCACCGTAACTCATGTGACCGGTTGCATCTTGCAAAGCAATCATAATTCCTTCGCGAATTTTCCATATTCCAGAACTGGTTCTCAAAGGACGGCGAAACGGTCGTTTATAGGGAGTAAATAATAATTGATAATTAATAACTAATAATTGATAATTAAATGTATTGTTCATTTTAACCGGTTACTCAGAGGAAAACGCAATGTATAACCCAGATAGTGCCATTGAAGCCATCCAAGCCCGAGAAATTCTAGATTCACGGGGAAGACCGACCGTTGAAGCACAGGTGCAGCTAGCAAGTGGCGCGATGGGGTTAGCACAAGTACCCAGCGGCGCGTCTACGGGTAGCTTTGAAGCCCACGAATTGCGAGATGGCGATCAACGCTACGGAGGAAAAGGGGTACTCAAAGCAGTAGAGAACATTCAAGATCAACTAACACCTGCTTTGATGGACTTAGATGCCCTCGATCAGGTCTTAATTGATCAAACGATGCGTGAGGAAGATGGGTCGGAAAATAAGTCCAATCTTGGCGCAAATGCGATTTTAGCCGTGTCTTTAGCAACCGCCAAAGCAGCCGCCGATCATTTAATGCTTCCCCTGTATCGGTACTTAGGGGGACCAATGGCAAATGTTCTACCCGTTCCCTTTATGAATGTCATTAATGGCGGTGAACACGCATCCAATAATGTGGATTTTCAGGAATTTATGATTGTGCCGATTGGTGCGCCCACATTTAGTGAAGCCTTGCGTTGGGGGGCAGAAGTCTTTAGTGCGTTGAGTAAAGTGTTAGATTCTAAAGGTTTACTGACCGGAGTGGGTGATGAAGGTGGATTTGCGCCCAATTTAGAATCCAATCGTGCTGCATTGGAAATTTTGATGGTTGCCATTGAAAAAGCCGGTTATAAACCCGGCGAACAAATTGGTTTGGCTTTAGATGTGGCAGCCAGTGAATTTTATCAAGATGGCAAGTATGTGTATGAAGGAAGTGACCATTCCCCAGCAGAATTAATTGATTATCTCAATGATTTAGCAAGCGATTATCCCATTATTTCCATTGAAGATGGGTTATATGAAGATGACTGGGATAATTGGCGGATTCTTACAGAAAAATTGGGATTGCGGACGCAATTAGTCGGCGATGATCTCTTTGTCACTAATCCGATTCGTCTGCAAAAAGGAATTGAAACCGATTCTGGAAACGCAATTTTAATTAAGCTCAACCAAATTGGGACCCTCAGCGAAACCCTAGAAACCATTGATCTCGCCCATCGTCATCAGTATAGCTGTATGATTAGTCATCGTTCAGGGGAAACCGAAGATACCACCATTGCTGACTTAGCTGTGGCAACCCGCGCCGGACAAATCAAAACCGGTTCCCTTTCTCGTAGCGAACGCATTGCCAAGTATAACCAGTTACTACGGATTGAACAAGAACTCGGCGATCGCGCTGTTTATGCCCCCACTGCTGGCTGGGGTCCTCGTTTCGGACGCGATTAACCCCCTCTATTTCCCTGAAGTCATTCCCCCGCTTGGGGGAACTTTCCTTTTGAGGGATTAACCAATGACTAATGATCAACTGTCCCTGCTTTTTCTGCTAATCCCGCGCGATCGCGCAACTGAATCATATTCCCTTTAATCGTAATTAAGCCCTCTTTCGCCAACTTATGGAAACCACGAGATAACGTTTCTGGAATCGTTCCCAACAGCGCAGCCAGTTGGGTTTTCGTCACCTCTAACACCACTTGATCTAGATTCTCTTGTTGCTGACTCAGTTGCAATAAATAAGACGCCAATCGCCCTGGAACTTCCCGTAACGATAAATCTTCAATGAGCCAAGTAAAATGTCGCAGGTGACGGGCAAAAATAGCGAGTAAATTGACCGCGAGAGTCGGTTCAGAATATAAAAGTTCCAGAAAGCGCGATCTCGGAAACAAGACTAATTCTGAGTTTTCCATCGCTGTTGCCGAAGCCGGAAACGGTTCACCATCAAAGGCTGGCACCTCTGCAAAATTTGCTCCTGATTCAAAAAACTGTAAAATTTGTTCCTTCCCCGTTGGAGACATTTTAAAGACTTTAACTTTTCCTGATCGCACCAGAAAAAATCCTTTTGGCGGATCCCCTTGCCAAAAAATGGTTTCTCCAGCTTGATAAGATTGCAAAACCGCAATTTTCGCCAAAGCCGTGAGTTGTTCTGGCGGTAAGCCATGAAAAATCCGAACTTGTCCTAAAAACGAGCGAACTTCTTCTAATTCCACCATACAATCCCGTTGATCAATGTTGACTACAGATTAATCGAGGAGAGGAACTGACTAATGACTAATGACTAAATTTGACTTAAGTCAAGGTCACGCCCACAACCCTTCCTCTACAGTAAACATAGAAACAGCAGGAAGGAGAAACCAGATGTTTTGTAGCCAATGCGAACAAACGATTAAAGGCGAAGGATGTTATCAAGTCGGGGCGTGTGGAAAAAGTCCAGAAGTGGATGCCCTACAAGATTTACTCACGCACTGTTTACGGGGATTAGGGGAAGTTGCCCTACAAGCGCGACAAGTTGGGATCATTGAACGAGATGTAGATGTATTCACTTGTGAAGCCCTGTTTGCCACTCTAACCAATGTTAACTTTGACCCCGAAGATTTCCGTCAATACATTCAACGCGCGATCGCGCTGCGAGAACACCTCAAATCTCGTATTGCTGATGCTACAACACCACCGGCTTGGTCCGATCTGGCGAACTTCCAACCCGCCGCTGACTTAGTTCAACAGGGGAGAAACATTGAATATGATTTCATCAGCAAAGCCGGAACCGATAAAGATATCTTTTCTCTCAAACTGACCGTTCTCTATGGCTTAAAAGGCATCGCGGCTTATGCTTTCCATGCAGCGGAACTGGACCAACATGACGATCGCGTCTATGCCTTCTGTCATCGCACCCTCGCAGCATTAGCAGGGCAAGACGATACCTTAGAAGATTGGGTCAAACTTGCCCTAGAACTCGGGGAAATTAATCTGCGCACCATGGAATTGTTAGACGCTGGGAATACCGAAACTTATGGTCATCCTACCCCCACCAGTGTTCCTTTAGGGGCAAAACAAGGTAAAGCGATTTTAATGTCGGGTCACGACTTACTAGAGTTGGAAAAACTCCTGCAACAAACTCAAGACAAAGGCATTTATATCTATACCCACGGCGAAATGTTACCCGCCCACGGTTATCCGAAATTAAAAGCCAAGTATCCTCACCTGTATGGACACTATGGTACCGCTTGGCAAAATCAAACCAAAGAATTTGCTGAATTTCCCGGTCCAATTGTTCTCAACACTAACTGCTTAATGCCGCCCCGAGATCGCTATCGCGATCGCGTTTATACCGCAGGTCCTGTGGGCTTCCCCGATTTACCGCACATCGAAAACGATGATTTTACCCCTGTTATTGAACAAGCTCTAGCCATGCCAGGTTTTACCACTGATGGCGATGACCGTTTTGTGACCACTGGCTTTGCCCGTCATGCGGTGTTACAAGTGGCAGATAAAGTGGTTGATGCGGTGAAAAAAGGCGAGATTCGCCACTTCTTCCTCGTCGGGGGGTGTGATGGGGCAAAACCCACTCGCAATTACTATACCGAATTTGTGGAAAAAGTTCCTGACGATTGTGTGGTTCTCACTTTAGCTTGTGGAAAATTCCGCTTCTTTGATAAAAATCTGGGTGAGATTGATGGCATTCCCCGCTTAATGGATGTGGGTCAATGTAATGATGCTTACTCTGCCATTCAAATTACCCTTGCCTTAGCCAATGCCTTCTCCGTCGATGTTAATGAATTACCCTTATCGATGATTCTGTCTTGGTACGAACAAAAAGCCGTTGCCATCCTGTTGACTTTACTCTATCTCGGCATTAAAGATATTCGCTTGGGTCCGACCTTACCGGCTTTTATTTCCCCGAATGTCTTTCAACTTTTATCCCAACAGTACAACCTGAAAAAAATCTCGACGCCTGATGAAGATTTAGCAGCTTGTTTACAACCCTAGGTCTTGTTGATTTGGGTTTTACTTTCTAGACTGAATCTAATAATATTTCAGGCATTGTACAAAATCATCTGACAAAAAATGGAGGATCGCTCTTCTATCCTCCTCTGTCATTGAAACCGATCAATCTTGTTCAGTAAAACTTTATTGCACGGTCTTCTTTTCTTTTAACGAATGGAGCAATAATTAAATTAGGGTAACAAGTAGAAACGCCAAAAAGTTAACTGTCAAAGTATTGATTGGTTCCTCCTCGTCAATAGCTTGTTTATCCTGAGATGAATTAATTGATAGAGGACATTAGCCATGAAGTCAAACATCAAGAAAAATTGGTTCAAGGACTTCCTCACTTGGCTTCAGAAACCGAACCCAGAGACAACTCTTGTCAACTGGTTAAAAAAGAAACATGAACAAGTTGAATAGCCAACAGTGGCAGGTTAAAGAACCAGATAATCAGGCATATATTGAGCAACTGAAGCAAGATAGATCCTCAGATCCTCAACAGCCTGTAGATTGCACACAGTGGAATAATTGACCTCTGATTCTTCAACCATTTGTTTTTTGGGTATGACGTGCAGATAACTCAGCAGCCAGCTTAATTGCTGCTTGCAAGCTCTGACAACGTGCCACTCCTTTTCCAGCAATATCAAATGCTGTCCCGTGATCAGGAGAAGTGCGAATAAAGGGTAAACCAATGGTCGTATTAATTGCTTCATCAAATGCCATTAACTTCACTGGAATTAATCCTTGATCATGATATAGAGCAAGATAGGCGTCTGCTGCCGTGGCGCTGCCATCTTGAAACCAAGCATATCCGGGTTTGACCCATAAAGTATCTGGTGGCACCAATCCTACCAATTCGACCGCTGGGTGTTTCTTACGGGCTTGTTCGAGCCAAGGCGATAACCAATCTTTTTCTTCTGTTCCTAATTGTCCGGCTTCCCCACTGTGAGGATTTAAACCCGCGATCGTGATTTGTGGTTGGGGAAGACCAAAATCTTGTTTGAGAGTACGAATCAGTAGTTCTAGCTTTTGAGTCATCAAGGCGGGCGTTAAAGTTTCTGGAACCGCTTTTAGGGGAATATGAGTCGTTGCCAGCAATGTCCGTAAAGTCCAACCGGTATGCGGCGATCGCGCGACAAATAACATCCCAAACTGTTCGATATTCGCAGCTTGTGCTAAGACTTCCGTTTGTCCTGGATAATGATGTCCTGCTAACTGCCAACAAGATTTCGCGATCGGTGCTGTTACAATCCCGTCAAAGTTTCCCGCCAGTGTCTGTGCAATCGCCGTTTTCAAATAAGCAAAACTCGCCGCCCCACTCGCAGCATTACCCGACCCCACTGTAATCTGTTCAATCGTCGTTGGCGAGAGAGGAACTTCTAACAGGGAAATTTCATCGAGAGCGGCTAACTGAGAGACCTGAGACAATTGCTGAGCTGTTTTTTCCAGCAGCGATTGGGTTCCCACAACAGTGACTTGACAGTGTTCAGTGAGAATCGGATCGGCTAAAGCCTTCAACACAATTTCTGGTCCAATGCCTGCCGGATCGCCTAAAGTCAAAGCCAAGCGAGGACGACGTTCACGCTTTATCATTGTTGCTCCAAAGCTAGTTTCTGAGAATACTACTGATCCCCTCAGGGGCGAGGACGAAGTCTAAACTGTACCACCACTGCGGTAATATTGTCATGACCTTGTTTCTTATTCGCAAAATTAATGAACTCTAATAAACCTTCTTCTAAATGAGCAGTTGAACGTAACAAAGAGGTGAGATGACTGTTACCGTGCTTTTCGATAAAATCCCCATCTGACAAGCCATCACTACACAAAATCAATAAACTATCCTCGTGTATATCCAAGAATTGAATATCAGGATGGACTTTACTATTGTTACGCGGTCCCAAGGCTTGCGTTAACTGATAAGCATTGGCCAGATTATAAGCCTCTTTTGGAGCAATGCCCTTAGCGATTTCCCGTTGACCCACTTCATGATCTACCGTTAACTGCAAAACATCGCCATACCGATTCACTTGATAAGCCCGAGAATCTCCAACGTGCGCGATCGCGATTTGTGTATCTTGCACCAGTGCCATCACTAACGTGGTTCCCATGCGCCCTGCGCCTGACCGCGCTTTTTCTTGATTCACTTCATGGATTTTCTCATTTGCTAACAAAATCCCTTTCCGAATCGTCTCTTCATCAGGCAATTTATCTTGCCAATGGGTTTCAAAATAGCGCTGTAAAATTTCTACCGCCATTGTGCTGGCAATCTCTCCCGCAGAATGCCCCCCCATCCCATCACAAACAATATACAATCCTTTGACTTTGGTTGTTGCGCTCTGGGGAGATTCTACTTTGCGAATTTCAGTTTGAATGCCAAAATAATCTTCATTATGGCGGCGACGCCCAATTTCCGTAGCACCAGCTTGATTTAAGCTGTCTAATTCCATAGCACAAGCCATCGTCGGCGCTTCTTCAGCATCTGTCATTAAATCGCCCAAGGCGGATTCAGCTTCCTTTTCAAAACTGTCTTCGCTATTATTAGTAATGGCTTGATGATGATCTTCAGTTTGGCTCATGGTTAGTTACACAATTCTGAATCAAGAACATTTATTTAGTGATATCAGACGCCGAACATAAGTTAGGTTACCGTAGGTAGGATAACATAGCCCATCAAAGGATTGGCACTCAGTCGAGTACGAATGGGGATTTATATTGAATCATTTGTTGACTATCCTGACTGGCGACTAAAATTTAAATAAGGACGAACAAAAGAGTAACGAGACTTCAGGAATTTGATAGTTATCTGTCATCCTGAGAAGACCCTCATCTCAGATGATGGGATGAATCAGGATAG
>CAZBPR010000010.1:31493-38100 GCA_964493825.1 uncultured Dactylococcopsis sp. | reverse complement strand
CTGTCTTCTAAGTGAAACTTTAAACGACTATGATTAATCCCTCATGAGTTAAACCTGAAGTAATAGTTAGACTTAACCAGCGGAAGTTGCTGGTTTTTGCTCAGTTTTTTGGGATTGACTGCGTTTTTTACTAGAAGCGTGTTCTTCTAGTGGGGTTACTTGAATATGGTTAAAGAGAGTTGTGACAAACGCAAATAGCAGGAAAGGCAAGGAAAGGACGAGAATCAGTCCCACTGTTGCCAGGGCATAAATTTGACGCTCACTACTCCACAGAGCAAGGGCTGTGGCTAAACTGATAAAGATAACAATGAGCCAGACAATGATTTGCCCATAAATATCGCCAAAGGTTAAAGTGCATTTGAACTGGTATTTTTGTAAGTCGTTCATTCGTTTAATCCTATTTTCTTTAGATTTCCTTAATTTACTTGTTGTAAAAACTGAGTTGATTGAGTAAAGATAACATGGGTCTTTCTTCTAGTTTTATTAAAGAGTGTCTGTAAGTGTTGTTTTTGAATAGATTTATTTTTATTTTTTAATATTTTTTTACAATTAGGTTTCATGTCTTGTCGATTAAGCAACCGGAACTCTCAAGTCACTACCGATACTTAAAAACAAGCGAGAATCCCATTAACAGCAGTCACTGCATTGTAAGAGGCATAATCTAAATGCTAACTACCGATGCTAAGGAGGAGACGAGGGAGAAGGCATGAGATACGAACTAACTTCACAGAATTGAGCAAAATACTGATTTCAATTACAGATAAAGGGAACAAATATAACAATAATATTTCTTGTTCAACTCACAACCTTTACTCGTAGTAACGTCAGGGGCGTTAATGCTTAATTAATTTTACGGTCAAGTTAAAACCACAAAAAGGAAAATTTAGCGTAAAATTACTGTTAACAACTCCGAATAAATACGCAATTACGCAATCAAAGTCATTAAAGATGGTTAATCACAAAAAACAAGTTCACAATTATACAGTTATTCTAGAGAAGCAACAAAGCGGCGGATATCATGCTTTCTGTCCCGCGCTAAAAGGTTGTCATGCTCAAGGAAAGACCGTGGAGGAATCCCTGGAAAAAATCACAGAAGCCATTGAATTGTATGTTGAGAGTTTAGTCGCTGATCATCAACCGGTTCCCGAAGAAGATCTTATTGTCAAACCTTTAAGTATTGTTGTCTGACTCATTCCTGTCCAAGGCAAGCAGTTGATTCAAGTCCTTGAGAGATTAGGGTTTCATTTTGAACGGCAAAAAGGAAGTCATGCCATTTACAAAAATGTTCATGGCCAAAGAGTGGTGCTTCCTGTTAGTGCTGAACAATATCTTAACCCCGAAGTGTTTAAGGGATTGATCCAAAATATCGGTATTGATCAAGAAACCTTCTTGCGTTTATTGGAATAATCAATGAGAAGGTCTCAACTGATCGTGTCTCTACAATAGAAACAGTGATACCTATTGCTAGCAAGGAGGAAAGGATTGAGTGAATCGGCATTATTAGGCAAATCTTTAGCAGAGTTAACGCATTGGGTACAAGAACAAGGACAACCCGCCTATCGTGGCAAGCAATTGCATCAGTGGCTGTATCAAAAAGGGGCGCGATCGCTGCACGAAATTACGGTGTTTCCGAAACAGTGGCGGGAAGACTTGCAAGGGCAACCAATTGGACGCTCTACCATTGCCCACCGTAGCATTGCCCCGGATGAGACTCGGAAATATCTGCTTCGTCTTGCCGATGGGGAAGTCATTGAAACCGTTGGTATTCCTACGGCAAAACGCTTAACCGTTTGTGTTTCTTCCCAAGTCGGTTGCCCCATGGCTTGCGACTTTTGTGCCACCGGAAAAGGCGGCTTTACCCGCAATCTGGATGCCCATGAAATTGTGGATCAAGTACTCACAGTAGCAGAAGATTTTGAGCAACGGGTGAGTCATGTGGTGTTCATGGGGATGGGCGAACCGCTTTTAAACCGAGAAGCGGTAGTGACAGCAGTGAAATCCTTAAATCAAGATGTGGGCATTGGACAACGGTGTCTCACCGTTTCTACCGTCGGGATTCCCCAACAGATTCCTCGCTTAGCTGCAGAACAGTTACAAATTACCCTTGCCATTAGTCTTCATGCGTCTAATCAATCGTTACGAGAACAACTCATTCCCAGTGGTGGCGGCTATCTCCTTTCCCAATTAATTGCCGACTGCCGAGAGTATGTCCAACGGACGCGCCGCCGGGTTACCTTTGAATATATCCTTTTAGCTGGCGTTAACGATACCCCAGACCACGCCAATGAACTAGCGCAACTCCTGAGAGGCTTTCAAACGCACGTGAATCTGATTCCCTATAACCCAATTAGTGAAGTGGATTATCAACGCCCCAACAAAAAGCGGATCCAAGCCTTTCAATCTGTGCTTGAAGACGCTAATATTGCCGTTAGCGTTCGCTACTCCCGCGGGTTAGAGGCGGATGCAGCGTGCGGTCAACTACGGGCAAATCAGACACAATGACCACCGAAACAACAACTTGGACGAAACGTCATATCCTGTCTCTAGAAAACTTTACACCAGAGGAGTATGAAACTCTACTGGAAACCGCAGATAGTTTTCGGGAAGTGTTATCCCGGCGCACGAAGAAAGTACCGGCTTTGCAAGGACAAGTGGTGGCCAATTTGTTTTTTGAACCTTCAACGCGCACCCGTAGCAGTTTTGAACTGGCAGCTAAACGCTTATCCGCTGATACTCTCAACTTCAGTGGGAGTGCCTCTTCTCTGACGAAAGGAGAAACAATTTTAGATACGGCAAAAACCTATATGGCAATGGGGGCAAATATTATGGTGATTCGTCATCGCCAAGCGGGCGTTCCCCATACCATTGCCGCGGAAATGGATCGCTTAGAGAGCAATGTCAGTATTCTGAATGCCGGAGATGGCCAACATGAACATCCGTCGCAAGCGTTGTTAGATTTATTTACCCTATATCAGTTGCGATCTCCAAATTCTCCCCGCCAGTTTCTCGCTGGTAAAAAAATTGCCATTGTCGGCGATATCTTGCACTCCCGAGTGGCGCGGTCTAATATTTATAGTTTAGCCGCGATGGGCGCAACCGTTCATTTAGCTGCCCCACCGACGTTACTGCCCAGAGAATTTCAAGATTTTTTAAGAGCGTCTGATTCAGACCGTTTGGTCTGTCATTGGAATATTGAACCGGCTTTGGTTGATGCCGATTTTATTATGACCTTGCGCTTGCAAAAAGAGCGGATGAGCGAGCATTTATTACCGAGTTTACGGGAATATCATCAAGGATTTGGAATTACGCGCGATCGCGCTCAGTTAGCCCAAGATCATGTCAAAATTCTCCATCCCGGTCCCGTGAATCGGGGCGTAGAAATCAGTTCCGATCTCATGGATGACCCCGAATTAAGCCTGATTTCTCAACAAGTCACCAGTGGGGTTGCCGTCCGCATGGCGCTGTTATACCTCATTGGCACATCAAATTAAGCCTTCTCAAACGGTTAAGGACGGTAGTTTTTCTACACAGCGCACGAACATTTCTACCCCCATCCCTAAAGCGGTTTCATCAAAATCAAACCGCGGATGATGATGGGGATAGTTCAGTCGGAGTTCTGGGTTAGCTGAACCGAGGAAAAAGTAGCAGCCGGGAACTTGTTCCAGGAAAAAGGACATATCTTCACTGCCCATAGTCTGACATTCGGGAACAACACCTGTGGGCGTTTCCACAACCGTTTGCGCGACAGACCGCACTAAATCCGTCACCCGCGCATCATTAATCACCGGCGGATACATCCGCCAGTAGTTGAGGTCATAGCTTGCGCCGTGGCTTTGGCAAATCCCAGCAATAATCGCTTCCACACGCTGACCCATGTAATTTTCGAGGTCGGTATTAAAATAACGCACGGTTCCAGAAAGATAGGCACGATCAGCAATGACGTTCATGGCCGAACCGGCTTTGAGTTCGCCGACCGTAACAACTGCCGACTGGGTGGGGTCAATATTGCGAGCAACAATGGTTTGTAAGGCATTGACAATTTGCGCACTGAGAACCACCGCATCAATGGTTTGATGCGGCATTGCCCCATGTCCGCCTTTGCCCTGAAGGTGGCATTTGAATAATTCTACTGCCGCCATCAGCGCGCCATCTTTAACGCCAATGGTTCCCAAGGGCAGATTATTCCAGAGGTGTAAGCCAATCATGGCATCCACATCCGGGTTTTTTAAGACCCCCGCTTCAATCATCGGTTTTGCCCCACCCGGTCCTTCTTCTGCCGGTTGGAAGATGATTTTGACGGTACCGGTGATGTCTTGACGATGTTGCCAGAGATAATAAGCGGTTCCCAGCGCGATCGCGGTATGTCCATCATGGCCGCAGGCGTGCATAATCCCGTCATGTTGCGAGCGATAGGGGACATCATTTTCTTCTTGCACCGGGAGGGCATCCAGATCCGCCCGAATGCCTAACACTTTTCCCGGCTTTCCACCTTCGATCAGAGCCACAACTCCGGTTTCGGCAATTTCAGTTTGATGAGGAATCCCCCATTCTTGCAACTTTCTAATGACGAATTCAGACGTTAGCTTTTCGGTAAATGCTAGTTCTGGGCGTTGGTGAAAGCCCCGTCGCCATTGCACCAGATCTGTTTGCAACGCTTGAATTTCAGGACGAATTTGCTCAATGTTAATCGGCTCAGCGGGAGATACAGTCATAAAGCAATTACCAAAGATGTTCTAATTCTAAGTTTGACGCAACGTGTGCTAATTTTTCGAGGTCGTTGGGATTCGATAAATAAGGAATTGTTCCTAGGATCGGAACCGGACAAAGGTTAGTGATCAAATCATGAGGCGTCCATTGTTCTTGTTTGGCTTCTGCTTCGGCGCTAAGACAGTTAAAAATTAACCCCTTCACTTCGAGTTTACTTTGACGAGCCAGGGCAATATTAGCTACCGTTTGCGCGATCGCGCCCAACTTCACCGGAACCACCAATACGATGGGTAAGCGCCAAGCGGCGGCCACATCAGCAACAGTCATTTCCCAAGTCATCGGCGACCCTAGCCCCCCAAGGGCTTCTAGTAAAACAAACTCTCGCTTTGATCTTAAACTAGTCAGCGCTTGCCAAACTGTAGTAAGATCTACTGACTGACCTGCTTGTTCTGCTGCTAAAGGGGGCGCGATCGGGGAAGGGTAAGCAACAGGATTGATCGATTCTGCCGATTGAGTCAATGGAAATAATTGTTCATAGAGACAACTATCTCCCGGCTCACCGGTTTGGATTAGCTTCATGATCCCGAGTTGTTCGAGCGAGCGATAGTTTTGCCAGTAGGCAATTAAGCTCAGCGTAACAACTGTCTTCCCAATTTCCGTATCTGTCCCAGTGATTAAAAGTGTTTTCATTGTTTAAAATTGAACTAACAATTTTGATCCTGATTTCTAAACAGAAAATAGCGTCTGAAATTTATAGAAACATCATCCTACTCTGAGGATGATATGATTGCAAAGAATCGAGGTTAAAGAGAAAGCCCGTGAGCCATTCTGCCACTTTAACGCTTCAACCCCCATTGAGCCAACTTCCTGATCAAAACCGTTTACGCCTCTTTTCGGGCTCAGCTAATGAGCCCCTGGCCCAAGAAGTAGCCACTTATTTAGGGCTAGAGTTGGGACCCATGGTAAGAAAACGGTTTGCTGACGGTGAACTTTATGTTCAGATTCAGGAGTCGATTCGGGGTTGCGACGTTTATTTGATCCAGCCTTGTTGTTATCCCGTGAATGACAACTTGATGGAATTGTTAATTATGATCGACGCTTGTCGTCGTGCCTCTGCTCGTCAAATTACAGCAGTCATCCCTTACTATAGCTACGCTCGTGCTGATCGCAAAACAGCGGGACGGGAATCAATTACTGCCAAACTCGTGGCCAATTTAATTACCGAAGCGGGTGCTAGCCGAGTCCTTGCCATGGACTTACATTCAGCGCAAATTCAGGGATATTTTGATATTCCTTTAGATCACGTCTATGGTTCTCCCGTATTAATTCAATATATTGCCAGCAAGCAACTCTCTGATTTGGTCGTTGTTTCTCCTGATGTGGGAGGCGTTGCCCGTGCCAGAGCGTTTGCGAAAAAATTAGATGATGCCCCCCTCGCGATTATTGATAAGCGTCGCCATGGTCATAATGAAGCTGAAGTCCTGAATTTAATTGGGGATGTGAAAGGTAAAACAGCTGTCATGGTCGATGATATGATTGATACAGCCGGTACAATGCTGGAAGGGTCCCGTTTGCTGCGTAAAGAAGGAGCGAAACAAGTTTATGCTTGTGCCACCCATCCTGTATTATCGGGACCGGCGCGAGAGCGTTTATTTGGCGGCGCTTTTGAAGAAGTCATTGTCAGCAACACCATTCCTGTGCCAGGCTACCAAGAAATTGAACAGTTAACTGTCTTGTCAGTGGCTAATTTAATTGGTGAAGCCATTTCCCGAATCCATGAGGAAAGCTCTGTCAGCAGTATGTTTCGCTAGATGAGGAATGCAAGGTGAATCTAAAATTGATGAAAAATTTTATCTTCCCTTGCCACCCGGAAATGGCTGTGCTAGGATAGGAAACGCTT
>CAZBPR010000010.1:6412-31483 GCA_964493825.1 uncultured Dactylococcopsis sp. | reverse complement strand
CAGGGGACTCATAAGCCCTTGGTCGCGTGTTCAAATCACGCCTGAGCCATTTTTTATATTGAATAGAAACCTCTGAATTTATTGTCAGCTCTCAACTTTGGGTCTTGATGATTAAAACAATAAAGACTAATCTGTCTAATTAAAACTAATTAGACAAAATTTTTAGGCAAAGATCAGGCATGGAAATTCAAGGGCGAGTTAATCAAGCAAACGGACGACTCAAATCAGCAAATATTGGAGTCAAGATTGAGAAACACGGCAACCGCTTATTCCTTCGGGCAACATTACCCCCAAAACCTGATTCTTCCAAACGACAATTGCATCAACAGCGCATTGCCCTTGGTATCTATGCCAATCCCAAAGGAGTAGCAACAGCAGAAAAAGAAGCGTTTAAGATTGGTGGACAATTGGCACTGAGGGAATTTTCCTGGCTTCCTTACTTAAAAGCTCCATCCAAGAAAGAAAAGACGATTGCTGATTGGATTCAAGAACTGGAAAAAAACTATTTTCACCGTAGAGAAAGGACAGAAAAATCTCAATCAACTTGGGATGATGATTATCAGAAGGTTTACAAACAACTTCCCGGTGATAAGCCTTTATCCAAAGAGCTTCTGTTAGAACTAATTTTAGCGACTAAGCCGGACAGCCGAACCCGTAAACGCTACTGTTCGGCGTTGGGTGCCTTGGCTAAATTTGCCGGGATTGAGTTTAACGCGAAAGATTATCGAGGGAGTTATACCCCAACTAAAGTTAGCCCTCGGGATATTCCCACCGATACCGCGATCGCACAGCAATTTTTTCAAATAAAAAATGATGGTTGGCGTTGGGCGTTTGGCATTTTAGCAACTTTTGGGCTGCGCCCCCATGAACTTTTCCACTTGGATTTAGAGCAGTTTGAGGGCAATATCATCACGATTTTAGAAGGGAAAACAGGCTCTAGGCAAGCGTGGGCAATTTATCCAGAATGGGTCAAGGCGTTTGAGGTTCATAATGTCCAGTTACCCCAGTGTACGGGGAAGAATAACAGCGATTTAGGACATCGCGTGACCAATGCTTTCAAACGTGAAAACGTGCCGTTTAACCCGATGGATTTACGGCACGCTTGGGCAATCAGAAGTTTAGAGTTTGGTTTGGATTTATCGCTGGCAGCGCAGCAAATGGGACACAGTGTTAAGGTTCACAGTGACATTTACCATCATTGGATTAGCGAAAGGCATCACCAGCGTGCTTATGATTTGTTGGTTAATCGGCGCGATCGTCCTTCTGCTCCTTTGCCTTAACTTAAAACAAGCTCAACTATTTTTATTAGTCCAAAAATAATAAGTAGAAAAATGACATATTGAAAAATTTCTTTTTGGCTCATGAAATACATTATTTAGCCCTCTAATGCCCAATTGATTATTGCAGCACTAGAAGATAAAAATCGTTCTTTTCTTCTGTAATGCTGCGATTGGTCAACTCTGGAAACTTCTCTTGATGCTGCTCTGGCTGCTATTTTTGCCCCATTTTCCTTTTTACAAAAATAAGATACTTAAAAATAATAATGCAAAGAAAATGTATTTTTTAGCCCCTGTATGATCTGTGAAATTCATAATTAATCCCTCTGTCTATATATTTCAGTGTTCCCTTATTTTTATTAAATATAATCAGTTTCACGACTGCTCCTCCTGATCCAGAAACGTCAAGGGAGGACTAGCCACAGCATCTTCCCAGAATGCCTCATCTGTATCAATCGTGTCAGGGTCATCGGTAATGGCAGCGTCAATTTCTTCATCGGTCATTGCTCTAACTCGTTCCCAATCGGTTTCCCCTTCTACCTCCCAAACGTCCTTAGCTAAAATCCGAGTATGTTGATTGGTATGCTCTACGCTCATATTTCTTGGCTCTCCTTGCACTAATAATTCTGATTACGTTGCCTCGTTTGACATAAACAACCGCGAGAAAGTCATCTCCAAATTTACCAATTGCCAGAATCCTATCTTCACCAGCCTTAGGGCTTTGCTTCTGGAGGATATTGCCCCAAAAGATTTTAATGGCATCAAAGAAGTCAATCCCGTGCTTTGCGATGTTTGTCCGTCGCTTGTTTTCATCCCAGTCAAACTCAAGCATCAGCCTCTACATACATTGTAGTTTCTGGGTCATACTGCCAAGCCTTACCGTCCGGGTCCCGTTTCCGGGTTTCATCCATTAAAATATCATTGCCTTTCTGCCTCCAGCGCCGGACGCTAGATTCCCCACAGCCTAACCGCTTGGATAAGGCTAATCCTGATATTCCATTTACCCCGCTGGGAGTTGACCGCTGTTGTTTTGGCTTGGCATTTTTGCCTGGATCGGTTGGGGCAGGATGCGGATCTGCTATTTTTACCCCGGCTGATTGCTGCTGCTTGAGTTCTTCGAGGAGATCGCGCTTTAATTGGTCCAGATGTTCCCCCAAGATTTCCTGTAACCCCTCTTCAGTTACCGTTCCAACCGATGGCTTGATTTCTCCTCCAATTAGCTGGTTAACACAATCATTAAGTAAGGTTGAAGTTGAAACCCCTCTCCTTTTAGCAAGGCTTTCTAAGGATCTGAATTGATCCTCTGTAATCCTTGCTGAGATAATTTTAGTCTTTTCTCTAGCCATAGCCTGTTTACAATGTTTACTAGTAAACATTGTAAACCCTTTGTCAACGACGTAAACCTTATATGCTCGACAGGGGCACTACTGATTAGATGTAAACCGAGTAAACCCTATATCAAGAAGGGATCACAGATTTTAATAAAATAGCCTGTTTACAAGGTTGACAACTTTTAATTGGTTAGTTTACCATGTAAACATGAACCTCGAAAATTAAATATAAGGAGTTAAGCAAATGGCTCAAGATCCAATCGAGCTTGCCTTACGTGCATTCCTAAGCCCCGGCTTTGTTGATGGACTAGTAAACTTCCTGGAAGCCTTTGATGACTATGAGACTCGGAAAACCGAGAAACATAGTGACAAGCAGCTTTTAGAAAGTGCATTGGTGTTATATAAACAAGGTAAAATCAACCGAGATCAGTTTCTCGATATTTGTGCCACCCTTTGCCCTGAGAAGCCAATTCGCGCTTCTCAAGACCCAGAAGTCAATCTCCTTTTTGAAGAGATTGAACGCCGTAAACAACAACGCTAGGAGGCAATTATGGAATCTAGAAAGGCTTTGGCTCATCAAGCGATCAATGCAGCATTTGAAGGGGAAATTACTTTTGATGAGGCACGAAAAATTATTGATGTCTCTCTCCCCGCTGGCAGTTTCAGTAAGAAGGAGCGGAAAGAATTAACCAGCCTACTGGATGACATTCGAGCGCTGCCCGAATACTCAGACAACGCCCGTTAAGCGATTTATGTAAACCCAAGTCAGAGTTCGCACCTCTGGCTTGGACTATTTCAATTTTACCAATGAACGACAGCCAACTCTTAAAACAACTCCAAAAATCCTTTGCATCATTTGCAGATAACCCTTCTGCTCGAAACTTTGTTGAACTTCAAAAAGCGATGATTTCTTACCAAGAAAAACGCAGCCAAGAGAAACAAGAACAGGAGCGCGATCGCTACTTGAAAAGCAAGGTTGATTATGATTACTACGACACAGAAGATTATTTGTGTGAAGGTTTCCCGGGGAAGAAAGTAGAGTACAGATGTACAATTAACGGCGTTTATGATAATCCTGATTGCCCAGGGCATAAGAAGTTAGATGCCCGAGAGGCTAGTTATATTATCGCCCGTAGTCCTCACGGGGCTTTGGCTCAAATGCGAGAGGAATATCCTGAATTCTCTAAAGAAGGCTTTACTGTGGAAGTCTGGAAGATCCTTGAGTAAAGCATAGTGTAAACTTCGTAAACTTAGGCGTGGATTGATTCCGCGCCTTTTTTAATTGGTTACACAGCGACGTTTCTATCTTCACTACACAGTATCAAAAAATATGCTCTTGCATTATTGGGCAAGCCTTGAATGAGTTTATAAAGCGTTGTAGCAGTAACATCCTTACGTCCTTTTCTGAAGCGTGAAATTTCTGCCTCAGTCACTCCACTGGCTTGAGCTAAATCCACAGCCTTGAGGTGAAACACCCTAATTGTTTCATTGAGTGCTTCTCTAAATTCCATAATGCTTGTTTTACTAAATTGACTCACCTTTTATTATTGCGCGTTTGCACAAGATTTGTATTGTGAATAATTACAAGTTATTATTAAATTGCAATCTAATTGTTATTAAATACAAGATGCTATGGCGCTTAACAAAAAGGCAATTGAGGCTTTTCAGCATTTCACCCTGGTTCAGCTCAAGGAAATTACTGGGATTGATGACACTCGTTGGTGTCGTTATTTGTCTGGGAAAGTTGGTATGACAAGCCGAACACTAGAAAAAGCATCACAAGAATTGGGCATGGAGCCAGGTGACTTACTAGAAGCCATTAAATTAAGGTCTTCTGGCAAACGGGAAGAAAATTTGACTGTCAATGCAAGCTCAAGTGGTAGGGAAAAAACTTGTAGATAAAATCAAGATGATTGAATCCAACGGCTACTTTTATAACGATCTTGAAACGGTTTACTTCCGGACATCGGGAGTGCCGATCTTCCATGTGCGCGTTTGCTCAACCGACTATCCCGAGCAAGCGCAGCGCATGGCTGCGGAACTGAACCGCGACTTGAAGCAACTTGACCACCTGCCCAGAGCGACACGGGAGCATCATCCCGGTCGCTCCTTCGTTTTTTAAGGAGGAAGCATGACAGATTACACGAAAGGGGGAAGAGGCAAAAAAGCCCCATACGAAACCACTCTTGCACGGATTCCCGTTGCTCTTGCCCCAACGGTTAAGAAAATAAGTGATGAGTATAAAAAGCAGCTTGAAGAGCTTGAAGTGTCTCATCAACTGGATTTTCCTACTGAACTTAAAGAACGGTGTAATTTCACTATGAGAATTACATCTGAGTTGAAAAATGCTTTTTTTGAATATGCAAAACAGCAAGGAAAGACAGCTACAGAATTAATCACCTCTTATATGGAGGAATGTCTTGCTGAAAATCCTGTTTCCCCATCCAACATAGACTACTACGAATTTGGACTAACCAAGCGTGAATACTTTGCAGCGATGGCGCTCCAGGGGCTTTTGGCTAATGAGTATTTAAGCAGTACTGACCGAGTAGAAGCACACGCCGTAGAACACGCTGATCGCCTAATTGAAGCCTTAAATAAGGAGGAATGATGGCTTATCCACACCAGGTTGGCTTAACGACTTAGAACTACGAGTAACAGCTTTGGAGATAAATCTTGGTAAGGAGCAGGCTCATGGGAGAAGCTAAACGACGTAAAGCATTAGACCCCACTTTTGGCATCAAGCCCCGCAAAGGTCACACCCGACAGATGCTCAAAGAGCTAAACCGTGAGCAACTGGAAAACCTAACAATGTCTCTCGGGCTTGTAATGGGACAAGTTCAAACGCAAGCCTCAAACTTCATCGGAGACATCGAACGGGACAACTTAGGGCGCGAAATGGCTTGTCGATACGAAAGTTACACAGAACTCAAAAAAGCGACTGAACGAGCAATTGATTGGCTGGAGGCATGATGAGATTTTCAGGACAGATAAGAGATACCCACGTTCTTGTGGAAAGGGTAGTTTTCAGAGCTGAAATTATCAGCCGACAAGAGCTTATTGATACCTTCAAATATCAAATTTCTCTTAACACAATTGATAACGCCCTCAAACGTTTAGAGCTGGATGGCAAGGTTAAATACTGCCCTCGCAATCCCGTCTTTAAGTGGAGTGATTCAAATGAATGAGAACTTCTTTATTTTTACATCACAAGGGATTATTAACCGCTCCCAAATTATAAGCGTTAAGGCTTCTGACTTTGGGAAGACAGAAGGAGAGGTTGAGATTGAGATCGCTCTAACCAATGGGGGCTATCTCTTTTTAGAAAAAGATGAAGCCTTTGAATTTCTCTCCGCTCTATCTCCAGCGATCACCATTGGTTATTCAGAACTTTTTGAATCATTAAAACGGTACGCAATTAAATCATAAAAGTAACAGCAGGGGGAAACCCCTGCTTTAGAGTATGGAACAAATCAAAGACGCAATAATTGAAAACGGCTATTTTAACGCAACTTTTGAACCTGCCAGCTTAGATGCTGAAGAAAACGTTCTAGGGGGGATCTTACTTGATCCAAACGCATTAGAACGAGTAAAAAATGTTCTCCCAACGGAAGCGTTTTATTCAAAGATAAATCAGAAAATTTATCGAGGGATGCTCCAATGTTACCAGAAACATGGCTATGTTGATTTAATGGTCATCACAACTTGGCTGGAAGATCATGGGCATCTTGATAATATTGGCGGTAAACCTAAGCTGGTTCAACTTTGCGATCGCACGGTTAGCGCAGTCAATATTGATAAATATGCTGAACTAATTATTGACCGTTGGCAACGGAGGAAAGCCATTCAAGTGGGACAAAATATTTCCCGCTTGGGGATGGAATTTTTAGGAGATACTCCCGGACTATTAAAGGCAATTGAAGAAAGAGTTCTTGAGGTTACTCAATCTGAATATCGTTCTGAGGAATCCGATAAGGATTACTACAAATATCAGAAAATGCTGGAACGAATCCGGCATATCGAATTACATAAAGATCCAGGTTATCGAGAATTCCTTTGGCAATCCCTAGGAACCGAATACAAACGTAGCAAAAGACAGCTAGAAGACATTTATTTTAAGAGCCTTACCGCTTCTGAATGTGAACCATCAATGTCCATCACTGAATTAAAAGAGAAGTATGGCAATGACGTTAACGAGTGGTTTTTACATGGTTTGCTTCCCAAGGGAACAACTACTTTACTCCATGCCCTTGGGGGAACAGGAAAAACTCTTTTGATGTATGACTTTATCGCTCACTTGGCAACTGGGCAATCTTGGGGAGAATTTCAAACTAGCGCCCCCAGCCGTCGCTGCTTACTGGTTCAAACGGATGAGTCCCCCGGTGATATGATCCGCCACTTAGAAGATCGGGGGCTTGATGATGTGAATCTGCCAATCCGACACAAAACCAAATGGTTGGCTGAGCATATGCAAGATCTGCGAGAGGAAATCGAAGCCTATCGCCCCGAGGTTGTGGTGATCGACTCTTTAACTAGCGTCAATCTTAGAAGTACATTTACTGAGAATGAAACAGAATATGCGCGTCCGGTTTTATTATTTAGGGATATTGCCCAAGAATATGGATGCAGCGTTGTTATCATTCATCATTCCAATAGTGAAGAAAAAAGCAGGGGAACAAAGGCAATTTTCAATAGCGTTTCTGAGGTTTGGAAACTATCGCGCCCGGAAGGAGATAAGTCAAATAACGGGTTGGATCGTATTCTTACCATTGAAAAATCCCGCTCCCGTCGCCCGGATCAATATTCGCTAAAACTCAATCCAGAAAACAACTCTTGGGAGCTGTTAGGACGTTTCAACGAAGACAAAGATGTTGAATATATCCTTAACAATACTGAACAAGAGATTGTCAATTTTTTGAGAAGAAATCAGGGTGTCCGGTATCAAGTGAGAGAGATACAGGAAACGATTGGAGGGGATGCAAAGTGGATTCGTGATTGCTGTAAAAACTTAAAGTTACAGGGGCTAGTGAATGAAGCTAAAGCCGAGGCAAGAAAGATTGGTAAGCAACCAAAGGTATATTGGCTTAGTTTTGACTCTTCATCCTCAAAATCTGGGGGATGTGATTACAGTCAATACGGGGGTGAGACAAGTAATTACGGGGGTGAAAAAAGTAATTACGGGGGTTTTACGGGGGTCACCCCACCCCCGAATTATAACCCTCTCCCAGAACAGGATTCAGAGGATTTTAATAATTACGGGGGTGAGAATTTACAAAAAAAATCTAATCAGCAAGAAACAAAATCAAAAAAAAGCACCCCCGTGACCCCCGTAATTAACAACGAAATCCCTGAAAGCCCGACCGAAACAGAGATTGACCGTTTTTCCTCTGACCACGAAAAAAACCCCCGTAAAACCCCCGTAATTAAAAATGACCCCCGTAAAACCCCCCTTAAACCTTGGGGAACTGAAGACGATTTACCCCAAGAGGAAATACAGAAGCACGTGATTGCGTACCTCAAAGAGAATGGAGAATCGGAAGAGTACCAAATTATAGTGTCTCTACAACAAAAAACCCCAGAAGTGAGACGCGCATTAGAAGAAGTTGCAATCAAAACTTGTAGTGATCGTTGGGAAAGTTGGTGGAAATTGAAATGAGTAACCGTGGCAGACCGAAAAAAGGGAAAAGCCCTTGGGTAACAACCCAAGTCGCGGCATCTAAATTAGGGGTTAGCCCAAGACATCTACTGAGACTCAGAGAGGATAAAACTTTGATTTGTGGCAAGCATTGGCGCGATATTAGCCGATTTGGCTCAATTCGCCCAACTTATCGTTGGCATTTAGCCCGCTGCGAGAAAGATTTAGGAGTTGATTCATGAAAAAAATAGTTGGTGTCAGAAATGACCCGCAACCTATTATCCTGTTAAAGGATGAGCAGGGGCGTAAAGAGTGGTATAGATTTTTCTCTTGTAAAACCGTTAACCTTGACCAAGGATTACTGCAAATTCTTTATAAACGAGAACACGCGAAAAACTTTTCTCGTGAAACAGTGAAATGCTTGGTAGAGGTAATTAACGTTCAAAGAGCCCTCGATTCCCAAGGTATTAACTATACCCCTCGGGCGTTTAGAAAACTTCAGCTTCCCGATTTAACAGAAACATTTGCTATGAATAAAAAAACTCTCGCTCGAAAACTTGAAGTTCCAGAAGAGAGTATTGATAAAATGAGCGATGCTTCCTTAAAAAGTAGAGGGTTTATTCGGCTTTGTATTTACAAGGGTGAGCTTTTATATGTCCGACGTAAATCCTTCTCATAATCGCTCAGAGGGGGTTTCATATTTCTTATCCTTCTCGCTCCTTTCCTGGGGAGGAGCCTTATCAAGATTAATTTCTTTCTTAGAATTTGCCTCTTCTTGAAGCAGGGTAAAGATTAGCATAAGAATACTTCCCCCCACAGTAAATGCAACTGTCCAGAGAAATTTTACCCATCTATCTTCTAAGGAGGATATATCTCTTTTTGCCGTAGAAAGTTGATTGTCAAGAGCAACAATTTTTTCACTGGCAATCTGCACTTCTTCAAATAGTGAATTCCTTCCATAACTTCCTTTGTAAATTACACTGAATAACTCATCTTGTCTTTTTATTGTTTCTTGTAAGGTCATAAGAAGATGTTCAGTATTAATCTTTTGTGCCGAATAATCTCTATGTAATTGTTGATGGTTTTCCTTAAGCTCATCTAACTCATTTTCCAATTTCTCAAGAAATTTAATCAGCTTATCTTCTTCATTGGCATTCATAGAATGATTAATCTTTACTGCTTTTGAGTAATAAATATTCTTGGCGATTATCGTCTTTAACAATTTTGCTATTCGGGACGTAAATAACTGCGGTTGGCTTCGTTTTCCATTTATTCTCATCAATCTGTAAAACGCTAATATTCTTAGGCGTTTCAGAATGCAATTGATGATAGTCAAAAGGGTGATATTCATCATCAAAACTAGTGTAGATTCCCCATCGCCTAAGTCCAAATGGCTTGGCTTGCCAGTGGAGCAGGGCAAAATTACCTTTTAAGTTAAAGACTTTGATAATCGGGGTAAAGTCCATTAATATTCTGCTGTTTTGTGTCCCGTTCCACTCAATCCGGAATTGCCTAGGGGCTAATTTGGTAACAATTTGATTGCTCATGTATCTAGTTTTCCTACAGGAATAATTGGATCAAGTAATGCGACTCTTTGACAAAGGAATCTTAAATCTTCAATCACCAACCCATTGTTATAAATGAAAATTGTAGATTTAGTGGGAACAATAATCGGCTTAGTATTCTGAATAAAATTATCCTCCCCCTCCTGAACTGGAACTTCCATAGTGGTTGGGCTTTTGAAAGTAAAAAGAGTTATAGAAGAATTTGCCCCGCTTCCAGTTGATTTAATCACTGTAGAAACAATTTTGAAGGGCATATTATTCGCTAAAAAATACTCATAAGTTTCTTGATCAGCCGGAAATTGGGATAAGATTACATAAAAATATTCCTCTAACCCTGATGCTGGAGTAGAAACACCGTCTTCTTCATAGGCTCTTAATGTATTAGCTCCTGACTGAATAATTGTTCTTTCTTGCGTCATGTTCTCTCCTAAAAGAAACTTTCTAATTCTGGTAACGTATCAACACTTTCTGGTAATGCGGGTAAATCAATTCCTTCTAAAGAATCAATCCCACTAACAACGTCTCTAAACAAAGGAAGAGCAGCAGTAACATCACCACCAGCCAACCGGATAATGTCAACAATTGTCCTTGCAATGTCTGTGGCATCTTCTGTTTGTTCACTGGTTTGTAATTCATCAAGTTTGTCTTTAATTTCTTCTAGATCATCATCGGTATTCGATACCACAATCACTTCCACAAGATAAGGTTGAGTGGCTAATAAAAACAGATACAAATCCCGATCATTCCCCTTCTTAAACTGAGCGGGGATTAATGCGATCGCACTTGTGTCGAGAACATTAACCGGATCAAGCCGGATTAACCGCTGAGTATTATCGCTAAAGACTAGCTGTAAGAAGGCATCAACTTCTAAATCAATCCCCTGGGCTTTTAATGTGGGGGCAATAATCAGGATGTAATCGCCTTGGGTAAAGGCATCAGTCCGGGTTCCGGTTGTGTCCAAATTGCCATTAAATACTGTGGTTGCTTCAGTTGCCATTAAATCAACTCATATTTTTCTAGAATCCGATCAATGTGAACTTGAATCTGTGAATTGGGATATCCAATATGATCAAGCGACTCATAAATCCTTTGAGAAAGTGTATTTTCCCAAATCTTTTGATCATCTCGGGAATCAATTTCAGCAAGTTCAACAGAAACACACTGATAAGCAATACCATCAACAAATCCTTCAATAAAATCTTCACTCATTGATTCAGTCTCCTTTGATTTCCAGAATTTTCACCCTTATAATCCCCACACAATACATTGGATTTAGCAAGGATTTGTCCGATTTGAACTTTAATATCATCCCCTATATTGAAGGGAATAAACTGTTTTAACTCAGCAATAACACCTTCTTCTTCTACATTGACGTAAGCTAGCAAATGCCTTTGAAGTTCCCCATTAAAATTGGTTTCCACTTTTTCGGGAATATCAACCAATCTTTCTTGAAACTTAGCTGTGATTTCCACTAAAGGCTCACGATTACTATCAAGATATTCTCTTTGAGCTTTTAGGGTATCAGTTCCAAAGTCATCTGTATAAATGTATTTCCTGGAATTGTATGGTCTAGCCATTTTTAATTTAATAGCCAACGTAATCTTGAATAATCAATCTTTTCCCCTACTGTTTCCACCGTGATCGCATTAAGATTGGCTCGAATTATCTTAAGCTGTTCGATTGTTGGCTTAACCGGAACTTCAATTTCAGCAAGATCTTGGGTGTTAATTTCAATCTTCACAAATCGGGGGATTAAGGCATCGGTTCGGCACCCAATGCCTCTATCAAACTCCTGATAAAGATCCAATAGATCCGCTGGAAGAACATCAGACAAAGGAACAGTTGAGAGATTTCTAACTCTCATTGGGTAAATACCCGCCACTGTTCCTAAATCTGTGTAGTAGTTAGCTGAGGTCATTAGAGCTGAACTTCAGAATTTAAGTGAAATCGATTGTCGCTATTACCTTTGTAGCCAAGACAGAATAAGTTTTGACCTCTTTCAGAAACAATTGCCTGACCACAAGCCACAACTTGGTTAGAACTGCGACCCAACACAGGAATTTCATGGCTTTCAGCCGTATTATTTTGACTTTCACCGCCTCCGATGTTGGCATTTACAACTACACTTGCAATGTAACGCCGATGCTCAAAGCGCCGAGAACTAGCGCCACAGGAGAAATTACCCTGTTGTAACTCCCCCACGCATCCTGCCCAACTTTCAGTAAATACCCCAGGAGGGGCATCAGGAGCATTTTCACTTAAAATCTTGAAGGGCAATAATAACTGTTGATTGCCGATACTGGTTTGATAATTGGCTGTTCCAGAATAGTAGCGGGAAGCGTTTGTAGGCGCGATGGGAGCGCCTGTAAAATTAGCCCCTTCAAATTCTGCCAAGGTATCAATAAATTCTTCACCGATCTCTTGAATGCAAACCACTTCTAGCTCTGTTGCTGAGCCAATGTTATTTAAGATTGTGTTAGCAGTAGCAGCAATATTGCTTACATCAGCGACCGGGACGCTAATACTACTACCATCCTCAAAAACAAACTTTAGACGGCGAGTTGTAAAGTTTGAGCTTTCGGGACAGGGGTTATTTCCAATGTCATTGATGATGGTTCCCCCAACCTTAAAAACTTCAGCGCCCCCCGATGCCATAATACCTGCGAGAATATTTACATCCCCATCAAAGTGGTCAGGAACCGCAAATTTAGTTGAGGCTTGTCGTTGAATGCCTCTGTCGTCAATGTAAGGAAAAGTTGGGTTAAAACGCCCAGTAACAATTACTTTACGTGCCATATTTTTTCTGTGTAATTAAAGTTTTTGGATAGGGGCTAACCTAATCGCCCCCAGGGTTAGAAGATCTAAGCAATATTCAGATCAAATTGCCCAGTTTCCTGGTTCAGGAGATATTGGAAAGTAAACGAATAAGTAACGCCAAACCAAGCCAGATTAATAGAGTCTGATTCTTCAAAAGTTGTGTCAGTAAAGAAGTTGGCAGGAGCGCCAGACCCAACGGCGTTTCCTTTGGTTTTTGCGGTTAGCCCGGAAAGCTGACCTGTGGCTCGGACCAATACGTTACCAAAAGTGAAACGAGTCATCGCCTCTAACATATCCCGCTGATCATCGCCTAAAGCGCCCTGTTTATTGGCAACGGTTAAATCTGCACTATAAGCAGTGAGATCGGCAATGGGTAAAGCTAAAGAATCAGCGCTAGCAGTAGATGCAGTATCAACAATTTCAGCATTGGGAAATACATCAGTAAAGGCAACTGTTTTTGCTGATCCGCCAACGGCTGGATAAACACCAACGCTTCCGTTTACGTTGTCAGCGACATACGACCAAGTTAAAGAGACGTTTTGATTAACAAGATCCGTCCCTGCTCCAGTGGGGTTTGGCTTAGCTTGTGCTATTCCTAGAGGAGCGTTAAGAGATGCGATCGCACTTTGCATACTAAGAATTAAAGCGCTGGAAATTTTACCATCATCTTCTTCAGTGCTGTTTCCTAATTCTGAGGCATCAGTTAAACCATCCAAATCCCCATAAGGAATCAAAAGACTATCGGCTGCTGGATTAGCGCCGGAGGTTACCGCTTCGTAATTAATTGGCATAAAAAAACTCCAAATAAGGGCGTTACTTACTGACTTAACTTGACGGCGCGTTAAGGTTTCAATAACTCTTTACAGCCTTGTTTATAGCAAGAATAAATAAAGGCTGCAACACGCTCAACACAGCAATTTCCTCGAAAAACAGAAACTACTTTAGGGTTAAAATAATATAACCTAATTTAATCTCAGTTAATTATTTAATTAAATCTTAGAAATAATCAGAATGTAGTTAAAAGATTATTAGAGAATAATTTGTTAAATTCCTGCAATACTTTTGAAATAATCCTAATTTTCACCATGTATACATGATAAGAATTGCAGTAAACTTTTAGTAATTTAACTCATGTATACATGGTTATTTTTAAGAATATTACTATTTGATATCAGCAATTAATCTAAGATCAGCTTATTAAGGTTTAATAAGATTTGTTACATTTTGCTTGACAGCATATCCAACGATTTTTGGGCGCTCCAGCTTTTAGGGAGCGCTTAAGCAGACCACTACAACAAAAATGCTGATATGTTATTAAAGTAAAGTAAGGGTTCTTATGTTTATTTTTAGAAACTTTTATGCAATAATGCTAAAAGCTCCTTGCAAATAAAAAACGACTTGTCAGTCAATATACAGAAATCTTTCAACTATCCCCCTGTTAGGTTTCTGTATATTTTTTGTTGTTTTTTAGGAAAAATTTATTAATATTCTAGGTAATTTTAAGAATTAAAACTAACTATTCTAATATACTCCCCAGAAATATTGCAAATGAATCTCTAAAACAAATTTGCATATACTATAATATTGGTTTGATTAGTTTTTGAAATGTATCATTTATAAATTTGAAAGTATTGGCTCAAAATAGGTCTGATTTTTTTTTCTAGATTGTAATGCTGTTCTAAAAAATCTACTAGACATTTAGCGTCCTCTTTCTCTAAATAACGGACGCTTGAAAAGGTGAAATACCTTAAACGGTTCTTTACAGCCCAGTAATCAATAAAATATCTATGAAGTCTTAGATTCCTAGCCAACCAATTGGCGCTGACATAAGTTTCTGTATCGGAGGTTCTTTTTCGCATGGCAAATTCAGATAGGAGAACAGTAGAGTATAACTTGGATAGTGGCGAATCAGTTAATATTCAAATTGCTTATGATGGCAGCGATAACGCCACTGTCAGCTCAGATACTCGATACACAGCAGGGGGGTTTGGAACAGAAAATTTAAAGTGTGCTGGCATTTTAACCCGTAGAATTCTAAAGCCCCGCTACGTCATTTTTGAAGTTGACAATGAAGATGGAAGTAAATCTAGAGTAGATGTAATTTACAAGACTAGAGAAGGCTTTGATCAAGTAATTGGTGGGGGGCAGACTTCAATGGAGGGGGTTCCTAAGCGGTATATAGGAGAACAATACACAGTTTGTGTTGATGACTCAGAATGACAATTTTAGAAAGTAAATCAGAACGAGATTCGATTGGCATAGATAGCTTTGAAAGAGGCTTAGTCTATGCCACTCTACTGCTTTATAAAGCAATCAAAGATCCCAATAATCCAGTTCCCGCCAATGAAAACCCTTTTAGTGATGCGATCACCTTCAATTTAAGGAATGTTGCAAATCCTACAAGCGCGCTGAATGTTACTGCCAATTTTCCAGTTGATCGCATTGAAGCATCAGAATTAGGTGGGAATTATTTAGAGTCCTTGGGGATTTTCGGAAATACAAACCCCAATCCATTAGACATTAACTGTGAACCATCGTCGGCTGAGTTTATCGCCATTTTACCTGAACCATCGTATGTAACTACTTTAGAGCAATATTTTGTCTGGTTAGCTCACATGGTAAAGGGTGATTTAATTATTACTAATCCTACTACTTCAGATGTTATTCAGACTCAATTTATCAATGAAAATCCAGATTACCCCAGATTAAGAATTAATCTGAGACTTCCCATTAACTATAGAACTTATTTAAGGAGTAATAATTTAATTTGTGCTGTAAAACCGATTTTGACACAACCAATTGCCCCTCTTCCAGATGGATCAGGAAGTTTTAGTGAAGTTGGCAATAGTGATGACTTTGGGAACAATAATGATCTCGGCAATGGGGGCAACATTACGCCTTCAGGAGCAGGAAATACAAGCAATGTTGGCAACAATAATAATTTTGGAAATTAGCAATTAATAATAGGAGAAAAACAACAATGCCATTAAGTAATGATTATCAAGATAGCAGCGTAGTAGTTCCCGTGTTTACGGGAATTAATGATATTCCTAGAGTACCGACAAGCGCAGAGCCAGGGAATGGTTCGGATATCATTAATCGCTTTAATACCCTTCTTAATTTCCTTGATGTTGACCTAACAGATGTAGAATCTAGAGTGGAAGTAAGCGAAACAGCCATCAACTCTTTAACGACTACTCAAGGGAACCAACAAAGCACGATTGATGATCATGAATCCCGAATTACTACTTTAGAAAGCTCTACATCTGGGGGGTTTAATCAAACAATTATTTTAGATGCTTCCGACCAAAGTGATTGGTCAAATTGGTACTCAGACACTTTAAACGATTTCACACTTCATATTCTTTACCTTCCCTGGGGTGTTAATTTTGCTAACGGTAACTTCTCAGGAACCTTTGATTTAAGTGATATTGCTTCTTTTTCACCTAACGGAACTCAGCAATATAATAATCTAGAAACACAAAATGGTGATGTTGATTTAAGCAGTTCTTATTTTGGTGCTGGTATATATCTTTTCTGGATTACCCAACTTGTTTCTAGTGGCTATTCTTCAGCGCCAGATTTTCCAGATGAACCTAATTTCCCTTTAATTTTAGAAATTGATACAACTTATTCTAAGGGGAACTTTGGAATTTCCAAAACAACTAAAGAATATAATGAAAGTGATTACCCTTTTAGCCCTTGGCAAGTTCAAAAAGATTTTTTAGCAATTTATAATGATGACTTTGATATAAAATTTAAGCTAAAAAATACTTTATCAATTCCCCCGCTATAAAAAATGAAAGAAATTTTAATTCATATCAATATCTACAAAGAGCCTCTTAGCCAAATCAGGCATTTAATATTAAGACTTAAAAGGTTTGGCTATCACAGGATAGTGTGCTGTTTTGACGGCTTAGATCATCCACAAATCAAAAATTTCCTGAAACAAGAAAAAGTCCATGTCATTCAAAATGAAAACCGATTGAAAGAATATGGAAATGGCGGTTTGCACGCTCAGGCTTATTTAACCCGGTTTGTGATGAGTCCTAAGAAGTGTGATTATCTGATTAAAATTGACCCGGATACAGAGATTAATAAGCCCCTTAATTACTTCCCAAATTATGTTGGCTGCAACTATACTCAGTTAGAAAAAAATATCTATGGAGGATGCGTTGTCTGGTCAATGGATGCTGCTAAACGAGTTGCAATGTCTGGCTTATTATATAACCGGAAGTATCAGAAAGACTTCTACAACTATTACAACAAAAGGCTAAGAGAAAAAGTAGTTTGCGAAGATAGAATTCTTTATGATGTCCTATCAATTTTAGAAATTCCAATTGATCCGATGACTGACACTATTTACGCAAGATGTAATAACGGAACAGAGGACTTTGAAACTGATGGAAGATATTGTTTTCAGCACTTTTAAGATTTTTGGGATTGGACTTCCAAAAACCGGAAATACATCTCTTACCCATTGGCTAAGACAAAACGGTTTAAGAGGAGTTCAATTCCCCTCTCGCTCACAATGGTTAAACATTGAAAATTATGATTTTGTCGTTGATACTCCCTGCAATCTTTATTATCCAATTCTTTATCCACTCTACCCAGAGGGGATATTTATTTATACTTATCGCAATGAGAAAGATTGGCAAAGGAGTTATTTCCAGCACCTAAGAAATAATCATCCTGATAATTTAAGCGATTGGCAAAGGAAAAATAGGGTAATACTTAATGAAAAGTATGGCTATATTTATCAGCATTGGGAAGAAGCAAAAACCTTTTTTAAGCATCGTCCTAATTTTTTTGAGCTGAATATTGATGCCCCTAATATTGAAAACTTAAAAAATATACTAGGGTTTAAAAAAAACATACCTTTCCCAAAATTGAATCAATCTAACTATGACAATAGCTAATCCTCCTCATCAACCTCCTTGGTTCCCCCAAGGCGATCCACTAGATCCGCTAACTTACGCCCCCGAAGGCATTAAGTTAGCTCAAAGGTATGTAGGAGATACTCACCAACTCTATGACGTGATTGTTGTCACCCATAAGCATTTCAATGGTACTGATTTTGCAAAAATCTTAAAAACTGATGGCATTTTTGCTAATCCCTTTTTGAGTTATAACTTTAGTAAGCAAAATTCAACTAATTGCTTCTGGTTATTTCAACGTTTTGACGTAAATAATTATCCTTTTGCTACAGAATACAGCCAACGAGTTTATTACGTATTAGCCCAATTAAAAAATGTTTACCGCACTGAAGATGAAGAAATACAGGATTTTTTAGAGGGTACTAATGCAGGAGTTACTATTGGTTCTAATGTTTCTGGTCAATATTTTGAAGCGCAAGCAGAAGTTGAAGAATACACGGCTCTCAGTGTTACTTGGTTTGAAAGAGACTTAGACGGAAGCAATTGTTTGCGCTCTTTTAGGTTTGATGGTAATACAAGCATTAATTTAAGACTTTATTTCGAGGAAGAAAGATTGCTTCCCTTCTCGATGGTGATTAAAACTTTAGTGGGGGAAGACGTTAGTGGCGCAATCAAAAATCAGCTTCCAAAAGAGTTTTTTTACGAGAATTTATCGTTTCCAAGTGTCAGTGGTGGCGATACCCCCACAACTGAATTATTAATATCCTCGGTTATTACAGAGCTAAACGTTACCACTTTTAATCACACTATCGAAAGCCGAGAAGACGATAGATGTTGTCCTCCATTTTTTAATTATTTATGGGAGACTGCAAGCAATGATTGCCCAGGAATTGAACAAGCTCAAGGAATACAGGAAGCGATTAGAGATGACCCGGCAAGATGTAGTGCTTCTGGCTCTTCTATACCAGTACAGCCCTCTCAGTGTCCACAATTCAAAGCATTTGTTGTGCCGATTAACATTTTTGATGAAAGCGAACTCAATGGTAATTATCAATTAATGCTTGGAGCAGATTTTCCTATATTAGGATATGCAATTATAGAGGGGGTTAGGAAGTTTACTTTAATCGAAGAAAAAGAGGTATTTCAAGAGAGTGACACTATAACTATTACTCCCCAAGAAACTTTTATTGAAGTGCCAGTAGAATTTAATTTCACTAACATGGCTCATCTATCTAGAGCTAACAATAATCATTGGAATTATCCCGGTAAAATAGGGCAAGATTTAGGGGATGGAATTGATTTAATGATTTTAGAGCCTAAAGATGAAATTGCAATAGAAGATTTAGTTTTTGTCACCAACAAATTGAATCCCAACTTAACTTATACTTCTAGCACCATATGTGAATCTAATACAGTTTCAAACACAAGTGAAGAGGAAGAAACCCTAGACTTAAAAGGACGATATTTTACTGTAGGAAGACTTACTGGATTCGAGGAAGTAGAAGATGTATGTGATACCCCACTTCAAGCTATGAGAACGGAAAGCTATACAAAAGAAATTACTAATACACAAGTAACAACAACTGAATGCGAATTAATTTATGACACAGAAAATGGAGAGTTAAAACAAGATGAGCTAGAAAACAATATTGAATTATCTGATTCAGATAAAATATTTGTAATTGATAGTTATTGGTATGCTTATTTTGATAATGACGGTACTTTGGAGCTAGAAAATGCCTGATTCAATCCGAATTGTAGAAATTCATCAAGCTCTTGAGGCTCAGTCTTACGCAACATACGTAAGCACTAATTCAAATGAAAAAAAACCAAGAGCAGCTAATATAGGATATTACATTGAAAGAATAGCTAAAGTCTTAGGAATTTATGTTTTGGCTGATGGCACAACCTACAAACCAAAAGAGCCTAATCTTGTCGCTGCAAATGATCAAGATCCTGAAACTGATCTAACTGTTATTCCTGCTCCTTATAGATTTAGTCACTGGGGCTACGCTACCACCACAGTAGAGCAGGAACAGCTTAAAACCGGTGTTAATGAAGAAGGGGAGGATGAATTTGAAGAAACGGATGCCCCCCTTGATGGTCAGGGATTTGAGGGCATTATTTACGAAATAATTTCAAACAAATTTGTTGAAGATCCGAATACTGGAGAAAAAACGGCAATTGTACCAAGCGGTTATGCACTAATTCATAGCCTTCCTCAGTTAATACGGCAAATTTTAGACGATCTTGATAAGGGAATTGGATGGCAAGAATCAGCAGCATTTGCTTTGAGAAGTGCTGAAGATGCGTTAGCTGATGATCCTACCACAGAAGAAAATGAATTTAAGCCCAAAATCTGTACTTATGAAGGCTTGCACTCTTTGAATGCTGAAATTGCCTATATGCTTTCGGCGATGTCAAGGCATACATCAGGAGGTTATACCAGCAGCCTAATTAATAGTGCAATTCTTTATGAATTGATGGGAATTTTTGGCTTGCCAGTAGAGCCAAAATCCTTTGAAGCGGTGATTGGATTAGAAAAGGAAAATGGAGAAGACATTAAAAGCAAAATCTACCATCCTGGCTTCAGTAATCAATCCCCAAGGATTTATGAACTTTGGACAATATTGGCTCAAAACCTATCCGTTTTAGTGGGGAATCAATATGACCTTACCCCAGAAGAAAAAGAAAGGCTAAATCAATTAAATCCTGACCAAATCGAGCAACTTATTGAAGAAATGAAAGCTCAGATCGACCAAGAAAACCTCTAGAAAAGATATGTCTGATACAAGTCCTGATACTATTATTGATGAAATAATAGAACGAATATTTCCTAGCACTAAAGGCTTACCAAAAGCTCATCAATACACTGCTTGTAAAATACTAGGGAAAAAGTATCGATTTAACGGTAAAGATTGGGTTTGTGAGAATGATGTCATCGATCAGACCGAACCGGATCAGCCTTTTTATCGCGATCCTACTGATGAGCATAACCCCTCACGACCAACTAATCCTACAGAACCGCCGGAAACATCTCCAACGCCTGAGCCTCGCCCTAAGCCCAAACCTAGAAGCGTCGATCCCCCAACAACCTATGAGCGAGATCCCTTTGGGGAAAGGCGGGTTATTCCGGTTCCTCCTTTGGTTGAGTTGCCGGATATTCCCCCAAGTATCCCGATCCGGCGATTACCCAAAATAGATGCTGCTGAAGACGAAAACGCTCTAGAAATTGCTGAGAAAAGGTTAGTCAAGGTTGAGGAAGACGCTTTAGGTAGGACTTACGGCTGTATGCTTCACTCACCGATTACTGGTATCCCTGCCATATACCGACAGTGTAAAGTTAAAGAACCAGAAGAAGATGATAGTGCAGCAGAAGGGGCGAAAAAATTTTTTGAATACTTAATCCGTAAGATATCGGATAATGCTGTTGATGAGGCTTTGACCGGAACTTGTGTCCTTACTGCTTTATTGTTACCTAATAATTTTCTTAGATATCTGCCAGGCGGTAAGTTGGCTCTTACTTTTGGCTGTGATGTTTTAACAGATATTGCAGCAGATTTCCTATGGAATAGTAACAATGCTTATCAGGATGTTGACGGGCAAGGGCATATTAATGTTGAGTTTATTCAGTGCGATCCTGAAGATGAAGACATTGAAGAGCCGACCACTGGCTTAGATCTAAAAAGAGCTGATTTTCAGCTTAATGAATGTTTTGTTCCCATCAGAAACTTCAAGGATAATGAGCCTGAGCAATTGGGAATGAAGAAGCAATTGCAGGTAATTTATGAATTAGAAGAAGGCGATCAGAAATATCAAAAGGTGATTACAGTCCCATCACCGAAAGAAGATATTGATGCCGAATTATTAAGGCAAGTATTTCCGGAAGAACTTGATTGGGGTGAAGTTAAGTTAGAAACCAGCATTTCTCCTTATGGATATCTCAGATTCTATTCCACTCAAAGCGGGATAGATGGATATGCTTACGATTTATTTGATGATATTGTTGATATCCTCATTGAAGGCTTTGAAGTGGAAAACAGCAGGCGTTACAGTGTTAGAGCCCGTAAGCATAAAACCGGAACCTTTCAGCGTAAACAAGGATTTCTCTTTGCTTGGAATAAAGGAGATGGATCTGCTCCCCTTTGTAATGTCTTTTGGTTAAGGTAAGAAAAAAATCATTTTTGCAGCTTAAATTCCTTGGGGAAGAAAAGGCGGATCTAGGCAAGCATTAGTCAAGGTTAATCGTTAAAATATGGGGGGCAAGCTAAATCAGGAATCCAAAAAATAAAGCAGGGGGCTCATAAGCCCTTGGTCGCGTGTTCAAATCACGCCTGAGCCATATTTAAAATCATTGCTCTTTCGAGACCAGCTTATCCCTATCCAATTCAAGTAATTGAGGTACGGTTAAGGTAGTTGCTTGGCCTTTGGCTGTAGCAGCGCAATTTTAATGCAAGTGATTCAGAGCGGGCTAGCTTGAAAAAGAGTAATTCTCACAACTATTTTAAGTAATTATCAGTTTTCTCTCAGCAAACATCGAGATAGTTGAAAGTGAACCGGAAAACCTAAATCCTGATTATTAGAGGAATCTGAATCATGAAACACATTATTCTTAGTTCACTTTCAGTGTTACTCGTCTCTACTACCAGCGCCATTGCCCAAGAAACAACGTTTAACTCATCTAGATCAGTCGCACCGCAAGTTGCTCAAGCATCGAATAATACGCTTGCAATGGGGACATTTGTCACCACAGAACAAGATCATCCCACATCTGGAATGGCAACCATTATTGAAGAAAATGGAAAACGTTATTTGGTTTTTGATGATGAGTTTACCACTGCCGAAGGTCCTGATGTCCAAGTGGTATTGCATCGGGAGAGCACAGTTCCCGTTAATCTGGAAGAAGAAGACTACATGACGATCGCGCCGTTAGTCAGTATGAACGGGACACAACGCTATGTTCTCCCAGATGATCTAAATTTAGACGAATTTCAGGCTGTTAGTATTTGGTGTCGTCAATTTAATGTTTCCTTTGGTTACGCTGCGCTTAATTAGTGATCAAGCCTGACTGAATCGATGATTGAGTGCTTAAGTTAAAATATATTGCTGTACACAAGCGCTTGGCTTTTTCCGAAGTAAACCATAATGGCAACGAGCGATCTTAATCTTTCTTCGACACCAGAACAACCTTCAGCGCAGCCTCAAGTGAAACTGATTACGATGTTTCGCCTGGGGCTTTTTCAAATGGGTTTAGGTGTCATGTCTATCCTGACCCTGGGTGTGCTCAATCGGGTAATGATCAGTGAGCTAGGAATCCCAGCAACAGTGGCTGCAGGAACCTTAGCCCTACATCAATTTGTTGCACCAGCGCGCGTGTGGTTCGGACAGTTATCCGATGCAAAACCCGTCTTTAATCTCCATCGCAGCGGCTACGTTTGGGTTGGAACCGCCCTCTTTACCTTTGCTGCTTTTTTAGCCGTACAGGTGATGTGGCAACTGGGAAATACCGTGCGCGAAGCAGGAAGTTGGATTTGGAGTGGGGAAACCATTCTTTTTACGGTTTTATTGGGACTAATTTTTATCTTTTATGGTTTGGCATTAAGTTCAAGTTCGACCCCATTTGCTGCCTTATTAGTCGATGTTTCGGAAGAAGAGAATCGATCAAAACTCGTGGGAACCGTTTGGTCGATGTTGATGGTCGGGATTGTCATTGGTGGCGTCAGTGGTGGTATTTTGCTGCAAAGTCTCCAACAAGAAGGGGTGATTTGGAGTGCCAATATCGGTAGTTTATTACTCAGTAATGAAAAAGTGATTCAAACGCCGCTAGAAACCCTACAAGGTGGCATTAATCGCCTGTTTATCATTGTTCCTTTGGTTGTTCTGGGTTTAGCCTTTTTAGCGACTTGGGGCGTTGAGAAAAAATATTCCCGCTATGCCAGTCGTTCTACTGTTGCAGACCGAGAAGATAGTGTAACTTTAGGACGGGCGATTCGCGTTTTAACTGCTAGCCGACAAACCGGTTTATTTTTTAGCTTCTTGATTATGATGACGATTAGTTTATTTATGCAAGAAGCGGTGTTAGAACCCTATGGCGGAGAAGTCTTTGATTTGCCCATTTCACAGACAACACAATTGAATGCATTTTGGGGTTTAGGGACCTTAATTGGCGTTAGTAGTACCGGTTTTATGGTGACACCGCGTCTGGGGAAACAAAACACCACGCGCCTAGGCTGTGTTTTGGTGGCGGGTAGTTTTGTGCTGATTATTTTATCCGGCTTTACTCAAGAAGCAACGTTGCTCAAATCGGCAGTCTTTCTGTTTGGTTTGGCAGCAGGCTTGACAACCACCGGCGCGATTAGTTTAATGTTGGACTTAACGGCTGCAGAAACTGCAGGGACGTTTATTGGTGCTTGGGGGTTAGCCCAGGCATTGGCACGGGCGTTAGCGACGGTCGCGGGCGGTGTGGTTTTAGATATTGGCAAAGCATTATTTACAGCACCGGTGTTAGCTTATGGGTTAGTATTTGGATTGCAGGCTTTAGGAATGTTAGGCGCGATCGCGCTTTTAAATCGCGTCAATGTCTCAGAGTTTCAAACGTCAACCAATAAAGCCATTGCAACAGTCATGGAAGGGGATCTAGACGGGTAACATGGAACAAGTTTTAAAAGAGGCTTTAGTGTTTAGCCAAACGCTGACAAAAGAGATTGGGGATACCCTCGTCACTCAATTTGGGAAAGTACAAGCACAACAAAAACCAGACGGTTCACTCGTCACCAGTTCGGATCAGTGGGCAGATGAACAGATTCGCAACGCGATCGCGCAACAGTTCCCAGATCATGGCGTCCTCACCGAAGAAACCGTACATATCTTTCCAGATCGGGAATGGTGTTGGGTAATTGATCCCATTGATGGGACAACCAACTTTACCCGCGGCATTCCCGTTTGGGGGATTTCAATGGGACTCCTCTATCAGGGAATGCCGGTGTTTGGTTACGTTCATTTTCCGGTTTTACAACAGTCCTTTCATGGCTTCTGGCTGACGGGATCGGGTTTAACAGGAAAAAATGGGGCTTATCGCAACGGAGAACCGATTCAAACCAGCCCTGATGATCTCAGTCAAAGTCAACTTTTCAGTTTATGTGTGCGCAGTATGCCCTCTCTCCAGGAATCCTTACCCTGTAAAACGCGCATTGTTGGGGTCTGTACCTATAGCTTCTTATTAGTGGCGAGTGGGGCTGCTTTGGGTGCAGTGGAGGCAATTCCCAAAGTTTGGGATTTGGCAGCAGTGTGGGCAATCGTCCAAGGGGCTGGGGGCAAATTTGTTCCCTTAACCCCAACGTCTGCCTTTCCACTGCAAGCGGGTGTTAATTATGGCACAACCCCTTTACCCACCTTAGTAGTGGGTCGTGATGAATTAGCTTCCGTGTTTCAACCAGCGGTGGAACCCATTGGACAGGAAGTAATGGCTGCCAAAAAATAAAGAAAGTAAGTTATAATTTATTCCCGGCAATAATCGGAGTCTGCCAGCATAGCTCAGCGGTAGAGCAACCCACTCGTAATGGGTAGGTC
>CAZBPR010000010.1:0-6402 GCA_964493825.1 uncultured Dactylococcopsis sp. | reverse complement strand
GGTCAGGAGTTCAAATCTCCTTGCTGGCTTTAATCAATGGGCAACACATCATAATTTCCAAAAATTTTCAAAACTTCTGTATATTGAGGTAAATCTTCTAACGCTGCTTTGACAGGAGGCTGACTGGCATTACCTTCAATATCAATGAAAAAGAGATACTCCCCTAATGAACGTTTGGTGGGACGGGATTCAATACGGGTTAAATTGATCTCTCGTTGGGCAAAGACAGAAAGCGGACGCACTAATGCCCCCGGTTGGTTGACCCCGGTACTAAACCCCAGTGAAATATATTTCCCGTTGATGGCGGGTTCTAAACCGACAACCCAAAAACGAGTGCAGTTGCCTGGGTAATCATTGAGAGATGAAACTAAAATCGGTACATTGTACAGTTGAGCAGCCCGAGAGGACGCGATCGCGCCACAGCGTTTACTTTCCGGTTCTTGCGAGAGATAATGCAAGGCCTCAACAGTCGAAGCAGTAGGAATTAACTGCACTTGCGGAAGATAAGATTCTAGGGCTTTTTGACATTGGGCAAGGGCTTGGGGATGGGAGTAAACCGTTTGAATCTCTTCTAAAGCAGTGGCATGAGAGAGTAGAGAATGCGTAATTGGTAGCACTAATGCCTTTTGAATTTGGAGTCCTTCCAATTGCCACAAGGTATCTAGGGTAACCGTGACACTTCCTTCTGTCGAGTTTTCCACGGGAACAACGGCAAAATCGGCTTCTTGTTTAGCGACGGCCTTTAAAGTTTGGGCAATACTGGCATAAGGACATAATAGTGAGTCCTGTCCATGAGTACGCTGCAACCATTTTGTATAAGCCAAGGCTGCTGTTTCGGCATGGGTACCAGTCGGCCCTAAATGTGCAATCGAAAAAGTCATATTTCTGATTAACGAAAAAGGAATCGCAACGGAAGATTGAACTCATTATCCATGATCAATTCTTGGTAATCAATTTTCTATTACTTGCAGCAGAGTTTTGGTTTCAATTCCTTTGTTGCTTTGGACAGAGGATCAAGCCCACTTGATTTTTTTATACTTATTATTAAGCGATGTGAAGTTTCTTTAACGCACACGTTCACTTTTCATTCTCTCTTCGATCAACAATGAGAGGATTGAAATAAGAGTTTATGCTGAGAGAGTCTAACTAACCTTATGGAAACTGTACGATTTACCGCGTCTGAGTCTGTTAATTTGACTGTTCCGCCGGAAAATACACCAATTCAACATTATTTACGCCAACCGCAACGTTTGGTGAAAACTATTGCAAATCCAAAATTAATGACACCTCTCTCGGAAAACCGCTTTCACTTGAAAATGCGCCCGCTCAACTTTCTGGATCTTTACCATTTTCAACCGTCAGCAGTGCTAAAAGTTGTGGCTGATAGTAAGGGTGCTGTCACATTAACTTCAGAGAACTGCGAAATTTTAGGAAACGACTATATTAATGATCGCTTTTCTCTGCAACTAAAGGGTAAATTAGAACCCATTCAAGAAAACGGCAAAACTTACCTGAGAGGAATTGCCAATTTAAGCGTTGATGTTGATTTACCCCCTGCTTTGTGGTTTACACCCCGACCCATGTTAGAAACCGCAGGTAATGGTTTGTTAAAAGGAGTGTTAACCCGAATCAAGCAAAAACTCATGAATCAGTTGATTGCTGATTATCGTGAATGGGCAAATCAAACGACAACAACGACGAGTCAAAAAGCGTCTCTCTCTTCTCCTAAAACAGCCTGAAATTAACCGAGTCTTCCTGAGTTCACTCAAGGACAAAATGATTAGCGAGTGTGATTGATACTGCATCATTGATTCTTCATCACGTAAGCCGGAAATGTAAAATTTCTGCGATTTAAGATAAGAGTTTGTGATTGATGATCAACCTGGGCATAATTAAGGAGAAATAAATGGCTTTTCTCCTTAATCTATGTATTTTAGTGGTTCAGTTTACCATTTTCAGCATACTCTATTTTCACGATTAATTTTCCCCTTTGCTCAAGTTAAAAAGCTCTTGCAAAGAATTTATGATTTTATCTTGCAAAGCATCTGGACTGAGCTAATTTCAGGAAAAACTATCGAAAATGAGGTTGCTAACCTCGTTTTATTTTTTATTTTCTGTGTATTTTCTCTGGTAATTTTTCACTTACAAGCTTATCGAGGGATTATTCTAGTTTTATTTTTGAGCTTATGGTTTATTGATCGCGGAATCGCGCAGAATTATTATAAAAAAGCCAGAAATAAATTTCTTATTTCTCTCCAAATTACTGAAAACAAACTCTATTTGAGAGAATATTTACCAAAGGGTCAAACCATTGATTTAGAATTTAATCGAGAACAAATTAAAGAAAGTGCAATTGTTCCCCGAATATTATATAGCGATGGGTTTCAAGCACAGATCAAGCAATGTTGGCAAGTTCTCCTCTTCCTGCATGATGATACTGAAATTTTGGTTGATGAACAGCTGACACCAGACAAAGCACTCAGTAAAGCAAAAAGATTAGCAGCCCAATTAGAGATTCCAATTATTTTTTTAGAGAGTGAAGGGAATTCCCTTTACGCAACTCGTGAGTTATCGCCAATCGTAGAATTAAACTCAAATACAATTCAAGTTGATGCTCAAAATAAGCAATGTCATATTTATTCTCAATGGCAACTACAAAATAGCTGGCAACTGCTACAACAGATCTTAGTACAGTCTGGCTTTCTAGTTTTTGTCATTATCAGCACCAATTTTATGATTCGATTTGGCGGTATTCTAGATGCCCTTTTGAATCCTTTTTTTAGTCAGCAGCAAATGCTCATTTATTGGCCAAGCATCACACAATGGTTGCATCCAAATTTCGATTTAGAAAGCTATCTTGAAATTAGTTTATTAGTTGGAATTATAATTTTTCAAGGCGCAAAACTAAGCCGCACTCAACATATTTATCTAGATCGATCTTTGCTGAAATATTATATCGGTCATCAGAAGCAAGGGCAATTAAAGATCCCAGAGATAGAAGCAATTATTTTAATCCCTGAACCTGATCTGATGCTTTTAGTGATTGCTAAAAGTCAAATCCTGATGATTCATTCTTTACCCACCCCTGATGCATATCGGGAAATGTTAAAAAAACTCGAATTTGTGCTGAATCAGTCATCAGTGAACCAGAATGGATGACTTCAAGAATCATCCCCTCATTCTACTGCCGACAGGGGCGAAACGAAAGACGATGCTGTGGAGAGGGACCATATTCTTGGAGTGCGAGACGATGGGCTGCTGTTCCATACCCCTTGTTGGTCGCTAGATGATATTGAGGATACTGGTTTCCCCAAAGTCGGACAATGAGATCATCCCGCCAAACTTTTGCGATAATACTCGCAGCAGCAATGGCGCGCGATCGCGCATCCCCTTGCTTTAAAGTTACCTGTGACAGCTTTAAGCCGGGGACTGGAAACCGACCATCCACAAAGCAGAGATCCGGTTGTGGGCTTAACTTTTGCACTGCCCGTCGCATCGCTTGCAGAGAGGCTTGTAAGATATTAATTTCATCAATTTCTTTGGCGGTGGCGTAGCCAATGCGGACATCGGTGACAACGGTTTTAATTTGTTGGGCTAACTCTTCTCGCCGTTTGGCAGAAAGTTTTTTACTATCTTTTGCGGCAATTTCGTTTAACTGCGATAGTTCTGCAACGGAAATCACCACTGCTGCTGCAACTACAGGACCAAATAATGCGCCTCTTCCCACTTCATCTACTCCTGCAACCAAAGTTGAGGGGTGCATTTTGGCAAGCGTCTGTGCTTCGAGATTCATGAGTTAATGGGATAATGGTCAGTTGTTGATCTAATCATTACTCATTGTGCAACAGCCTACAGTTATCGGCATCGATTTAGGCGGAACTGCGATTAAGCTGGGACGATTTCTCCAGGATGGTACTTGTCTGCAGCAGACAACCTTACCGACACCGCAACCCCCACATCCAGAAGCGGTTGCAGAGTTATTAGGGATTGCAGTGCAAGAAGTAGATCCAGAACAAACCAGTGGCGCGATCGGCATTGGTACACCGGGACCGACCGATGCAACGGGTCGTATCGCCTTGATTGCCATCAATCTCCTCGGTTGGCGCAATGTTCCCCTTGCCGATTTATTAGAAGCAAAGATTGGACTCCCGACATTTGTTGCTAATGATGCCAACTGTGCGGGTTTAGGAGAATCTTGGTTGGGGGCAGGGCGCAATGTCAACAATCTGATTCTCCTTACCCTGGGAACAGGGGTTGGTGGCGCAATTATTATCAATAATCAATTGTTTACAGGGGCTTATGGCGCAGCAGGAGAGTTAGGCTTAATTACTCTCAATCCATCTGGCGATCCCTGTAATAGTGGCAATCATGGCTCTTTAGAACAGCATTTATGTGTGCAAGCGATCCAACGGAGAACTAAAAAAACACCCGCTGAACTGGGAAAACTTGCCGCAGCAGGAGACAAAACTGCCCTTGCTTTTTGGGAAGCCTATGGACGCGATTTGGGGACAGGATTAGCCAGTTTAATCTATGTGTTGACCCCGGAAGCCATTATTATCGGCGGCGGCATTAGTGCCAGTGCCGACTTCTTTTTACCCGCAACTTGGCAAGAAATTGAAAAGCGGGTGGTTAGTATTTCACGGATGAATCTACAGCTTTTAACCGCTGAACTGGGCAATCAAGCGGGAATGGTGGGCGCAGCTAAGTTGGCTTGGGAGAAATGGCAAGGGAGATAAGGGAAACAAGGGAGACAGGGGAGACACCCTCATCCCTGAAATAAATAATTGATCGCCCAATATTCTCTGTTCCCTAATGACCAATGACCAATGACTAATGACTCCGACAAATCTCTTGTAATGTCTCTGTAAAATCTGGATAAGAAATACTCACTGCTTGCGCCCCATGAATTGTTGTTTTACCTTTAGCATTAAGAGCAGCGATCGCGAAACTCATGGCAATACGATGATCGTTATAGGCTTCGATATCAGTACCGCTAAGAGTTCCTTCTCCTTGAATTTCTAAACCGTCAACATTTTCAGTCACTACAGCGCCCATCTTAGTCAGTTGCGATGCCATTACTGCAATCCGATCACTTTCTTTCACTCGTAATTCTTCTGCATCCTTAATTAGGGTTTTTCCTTTGGCAAAGACTGCTGCTACTGCTAAGATTGGGATTTCATCAATTAATCGCGGAATTAAATTGCCCCCAATTTCTGCACCCTTTAACTGACAAGAACGCACTCGCACATTAGCAACCGGTTCTCCAGCAATAATTTGTTTGTTCTCGATGGTGAGATCAGCTTCCATCCGTTGCAGGGCATCAATAACACCTGTGCGGGTGGGATTAATGCCGACATTTTCAATGAGTAATTCGGAACCAGGAATAATCAACCCTGCTACTAGCCAAAACGCAGCGGAACTAATATCACCGGGAACCACCACTGTCCGCCCTTTCAGAATCGGCTGTCCTTCGATGGTAACGGATTTGGTTTCGGGATCTGTGGTAATATTTGCCCCAAATGCTGCCAACATCCGTTCACTATGATCGCGAGAAATTGCCGGTTCAATCACCGTGGTATTGCCTTCTGCCATTAACCCTGCTAGAAGAATACAAGATTTAACTTGGGCTGAAGCAATAGGAGAACAGTATTCAATCCCTTGCAAGGATTGCCCTTGAATCGCTAAAGGGGCACGAGAATTATTTTTTCTGCCCCAAATTTGGGCTCCCATTTGCAATAGGGGTTGCACTACCCGTGACATAGGTCGCGATCGCAGCGATTCATCACCACTAATGACAAAAAAGCGGTCTGCATGAGAGGCGAGTAAGCCCAACATCAACCGCACTGTTGTTCCTGAATTTCCCGCATCTAAAACTTCTGTTGGTTCTTGCAAGTGGTCTAATCCCACCCCTTCTATAATGACTTCTTCAACATTGAGTTCAGAAATGCGAGCCCCCATTGCTCGGAGACAACGGGCAGTACTGCGGGGATCTTCTCCTAATAATAACCCCCGAATCCGGGTTTCTCCTCGCGCGATCGCGCCAAACATTAAAGCCCGATGGGAAATGGATTTATCGCCGGGAATCTTCACATTTCCTTGCAATGTCACCCCTTGATCCGGTCGTTCAATGACTAACGTTTGCTGTAAATCAGTCTCATGAATTGTAATGATCGAATTAGACATATTTTTTAATGAATCATAGATTCAGTGAGAAATATCAGGAAGTTTGGCTACAAATAAAATTTATGCTCATCTTACCATTATTGACTTAAATCATCAATTTATAGCGATCTAATGATTTACTTGCTTAGCTGTTCCGATTCAACCGCCGCACTAACCAATAACTAATTGAAAGTGCAAAAATTGCCACTGCCAAAGAAATTAAATCAGTATTTCAATATT
>CAZBPR010000009.1:39631-40281 GCA_964493825.1 uncultured Dactylococcopsis sp. | reverse complement strand
ATATTCGGACCAGTCGGCCTCATCTAGTACCATATTCCAACAATTCAGACTCATTATCTTAACTCTAGCCGGACTTTACCTCCCCTCAATTGACTGTTGCCTTTAAATAGAATCCATTTTTTTTAACAATACTTAATAGGAAGGAGGCATTGTTTCAAATCTCAATAATACTTTAGATTTTTTGTTCCTCACGCTCTCTCAAAACCGTTATCCTAAAAAATGGAAGATTTCATTTGGAGCCGAGGACAATGGATGTCATTTCTTATGAAAAGCAAAATCCCACCCAATGGTCAGTGGTTATTTTTATAACCCTGTGCTTTTGGTTGAGCGCCAGTTTAGTCTTAGACTTTGTAATTATTCCTTCTCTGATGGAAGCAGGAATGATGACCCAACCGGGTTTTGCGAGTGCTGGGTATTCGATGTTTGGTTTGTTTAATCATATTGAGTTACTCTGTGCTGCAATCATTTTAAGTGGTGTTTTCGTACTCAATAAAAATCACGTTTTACCGAAAAAGCAACAGCAATGGTCAATTATTTTATCGAGTTTATTACTCGGGATTGCACTGATTTGTAACTATGTTCTAACTCCGCAAATGAGCGGATTAGGATTAGATTTAAACTGGTTTGAATCAGCACGAACCATGCCGGCT
>CAZBPR010000009.1:39114-39621 GCA_964493825.1 uncultured Dactylococcopsis sp. | reverse complement strand
GGGGATTAGAATTGATGAAATTTATTGTTGGTGGAATCCTCTTAACCTGGAGTTTCCGGGCTTGGAAACCCCAAGAGAACCATTAAGTTAAGTTAGTTTAGTCTGCTTCGGCTTCTTCAAAGATTAATAATTTCAGTGCGAGTAAGGTAAATCCAACTGCTGCCAATGCTTTCAGTAGACGAGTGGGAAGCAGTTGGGCAACCCCTCCCCCTAACATGACGCCTAAAAAGCTCGCTGTTAAAAGGGCAGCAATACAACCGAGAAAAACAGCCGTTGGTGACTTGCTATTGCCCCCAAGCGCGATCGCGGCGAGTTGGCTTTTATCGCCAATTTCTGCTGCAAAAACGGTGACAAAGGTTAATCCAAGTAATTGCCAATCCATAAATGTTTTAATTTCTGAAACTGATTTTAAGTAAGTGAAAGTGAATGCTTTACGCCCCCTCAACCACATCTCCCAGTAAGAGAACAGCAATCACGAGAAGCAGTCCAGCAACAATGACTTCTAGC
>CAZBPR010000009.1:33834-39104 GCA_964493825.1 uncultured Dactylococcopsis sp. | reverse complement strand
GCGATTCAGCACTAATGAGTAAGGTGGCAAGCTGGGTTTTATCTCCAATTTCTGCCAGAAAAATGGTTACAAATGTGGAAAAAAAGACCGTGGAAAACCCCTTGTGAAAGAGGCGAGGGGGAGTAGGAACTGAGGTCTGAGTCGAAACGCGATCGCGCTGTTTAGTCACTGCTTCGGTTAATTCTTCAATCTTCTGGTCTATTCTATCGCGGTTCATCCACTGCATCTAAATAACGCGTCATCTCCTCACTCTCTTCTCCATAAACACTAGCAATTTGTTCACAACAGCAATTGATGGCAAATTCATCAAATTCGTCATTATTGACCCCAAACATCCGCTCAAAGTTCTCGACACTTACGCGACAGAATGTGGGACGTTCTTCATAAATCCCACAAGTGCGGGTTTCCTGTTGATAATGAATACACCAGCCATCTGCACCCACTAAACTATAATACTGCGCCAGTTCTTCTGGTGTAAGATAACGAGCCAACTCTGGTCGCTCCTCAGGGTTAAGATAACAACAAGCACCGCAGTACGACATACAAAACCAATTTGCCACAACTATTTGTCCTACCTTATTCTTTTTGAGTCGTTTCATTAATAACTAGCAAGGGATCACCAATGGTTGTAATTTTCCAAGGGGGAGTATCAACATAGCGTGCAGAAACCAAAAACGGAACTTGACGCGACATACGAGCCATAATTGCCTGAGGGGGAACAAATGCCGTAACATACGGTTCATCAACACTGCCCACATAAGCATAGACGCCATAATTTAGCCAACGCCCAGCAATGGTATTCGTATCATTTGGGGTCACCGCTGAAAAACTATGGATTAAGTGCATTGCCATGGGAGTGTGCAGCGATGGAATTGTTTGAACAGAGACTTGACCATCTCCTACTGCAAAGTTAGCTTTTCCCCCTCGAGAATTCATAAACATTAAATCATAATCCCAAGGTTGAGCCATCAGATTTCCCCAGGTTTTTTGACTGGTATCAGGATACTCAATTTTAGTGGTTGCTAAGCCAATTTCCTCCAAGTCTTGAGGGTTTTCTCCAAAATGATAGGGTTCCCAGCTTTTGGTATTCGGGTAACTATCATAAAGTAACGCACGCTCTGCATCTAGAAAGATAGCACACATCGCTTGATAAACCGCACGTTCAGCACTGCCATAGATCCATCCCGCGATCGCGTAACGTTTCCCCGTTTGAGTTCTCCCTAAACCATCAGTCACAGCTAATAGCTCTTGCTTTTCAGGACTGCGATATTTCACAGGAAGCTGACGTACTAAAGTTATGGTATCAATGGCATCTCCTAACTGTTGATAATCATAGCCAGTACTCGCGACTAACCCATTGACTTCATCACGTAAAACTTGCCAACTCCGTGGGGGAAGAGTTTGGTTCACCTTGCCAAAGTATCCTTTTAAAAAGAGTAAGGGTTGACCTCGATCTGCAGCCAAGGCAACTGCAGCAACTGCAGCCGGATCATTGACGGAGGTGATGACTACTCCGGGAGGCTCCCATCCCAACTGTTGCCAAGTCGTTTGAAGTGTGCTGGCTTCACTATCCCATGCAGCAGCCACTGCTTTTTGCATCAGGTGTTTTTTGTCTTCAAACCAAGAGGCTTTAACTGAAGGTAGATGAATTACTTCTTCGGGTTGAAAGCGCTTCAGAAAGAGACGAGTATAGTATTGGTCTGCAATCAAAATCGGGTAACGCTCATCTAAACCCCACTCTTGAATAGCTGCTAGAAATGTGACTGCATCCGGAACTAAAACCACACGGCTCGCTGTGGGAATCTCTCGACGCAGGATTGCAATTTTATAGCCCAGTTTCTGTTGCCAGGCTTCAATTTGAATGACGTTTGGTATCGGAGGTGGAGGAGAAGAAGAATTCAGGGATGGGAACGGATTTTTATTCAGCGAAAAGCCAATCAGCAGGATTATGAATAGAAAGGCAGAACGAAACCGCATCCACATGACTGTCGTTATCTCAACCAAAGTTGAAGTCAGAAAGGATAATTTTATCCTAAATCAGTGTTGAGGAATCCGCTAACTTTTTTCGCCACCGCTTACGCCATTGACTTGTTGCTTCTAGATTACTCGTGAGTTGTTCTTGTTGACGACGGTCTAAGATAGTTTTAGTGGCATCATTCAAGTTTGGATCGCGATAAGGGATGGCTGCTCGGGTTTGCTGATGTTCGCGATCAAGCTGCGAAAGAGGGGGTAATGTCTCTGATTTCCAACTGGCAACGGTAGAACGACGATTCATCCCCATGGTAGAAGTGTAGTAGAGTCCTGCTAAATCGAGAGCGGTTCGCATCGCTGCAGCACAGGAATAGGTCGCTAGTCGTCCTTGGCAATCAAGACATTGAGCGACTAAACTAAGAAACTCAACTGTCCAAAGTTGCGGACAGTGGGGCGGTGAAAACGGATCAAGAAAAATGGCATCCGCGCGAACCCGTTGCTGAATGACGGATTGAATGGTGTGTCTCGCATCGCCCATTAAAAGCTGGGCTTTGAGCTGAGGCTGATCCAGAGACTGTTGCTGGGCGAGAGTTGTCAGTAACTCTGGAATGGGAGATGACCACACGTTTAAGAGATGATGCTCTGTGGTTGCTTGCGGAACCCTCAAATCAGATTCAAGGGCAATAATTTCTAAGTGACAGTTGGGGTTTGCTGCCCACACAGCTTCCATTGCTGCAGCAGTATTGTAACCTAAGCCGTAGCAAATATCGAGAATTCTGAGCTGAGGTTGTTGTTGAGCTTTTTCCGCGAGCTGACAAGGAAAAATAAACTTTTCTTGAGCTTCTTCTTTTGCCCCTCGTAACGAGTGAAATGTCTCCTCAAACTCAGGAGAAAAGAAAGTATAAGAACCATCAGCAGTGGGTTGGGGGGTAAAACTCATGTTTTGAAAAAGCCTGATGGGGTAACCGGTAAATAGACCGTAAAACAACTGCCCTTACCGAGTTCAGACGTGAGTGTTATTTTACCACCATGTTGTTGCGCGATCGCGCAAGCGATCGGGAGTCCTAGCCCTGTTCCTTGTTGGCGTTTCGAGCGCGATCGATCCGCCCGCCAAAAGCGCTCAAATACCAATGCCTGCTTCTCTTTAGCAATGCCAACTCCGGTATCAACGATGCGAACTTGGCAAAAGCGATGAGAACGACTTAAAGCAATTGTTACTGATCCGCCTTCCGGGGTATATTGCAACGCATTCCGCAGTAAGTTAGCAAATAAGCGATGAAGTTGATTGTTATCTCCCATAACTACAATATCTTCAGGGATTTGAGTACTTAATTTAACCACTGCTGTTTCTGCCGTGGGTTCAAATAGCTCCACCAACTCTTGCAAGAGTTCTTGTAATGAAATCGGCTGCCAGGAGGGAAGTTGCAACGTTTCTTCACTATCGGCACGAGCCAGAAAAAGTAAACTTTCAATGAGGTGTCCCATTTGTTCAGTGGCACTGGCAATGGCGCTGATTTTCTTGATATCTTTGTCATGAATTCGTTCTGGATGATTTTGTATCACCTGTACTGAACTTTTAATTGCAGCTAACGGCGTGCGTAATTCGTGAGAGGCATCAGCGGTAAACCGCCGGAGTTGAGTTAAGTTTTGTTCTAGAGGCATGAGGGCTTTGCGAGTTAACCAGACCCCACCTGCCGCCGATAAGAGCACTGCAGCCGTGCCTCCTGTAATTAATCCCCAAAGTAATTGTTGTTGAGATGTTTGTAATTCTTCAGTGGATTGAGAGGCTCGGATATAGCCTTCTAAAATCGGTTTATTCGACTGACCGCGCGGTTTATCGGAAGCGACTTGAGCCTCGCGATCGCGGAAAACAGAAATCGTATAAGAACGAATATAGTGAGGAGAAGACGCAATCGGTTGCATTTGCGGTCCAGTTTTCGGGAGCACATCCACCGTTAGTTGTCCGCGAGTGGCGAGCAAGTTGCCTTGGGGATCAAACCATTCTAAACTTTGACGATCCCGATTAAAAATATCCCGCCACGGGACTTCATCAACGCTGTTGAGATACTCACTCCCTTCCTCTTGGACTTGGGCATGAAATGGAGTTGCTGCTTGCGCCAACGTCAATAATTTTTTATCCAGTTGTCGATAAAAACTGCGACTGACAAATAAGTATGTTCCACTGCCAAAAACAGCAAGAATTGCTGCCATCACTCCCAGATAAGAAAGTAACAGTCGCCAATGCAGATCGCTAACTGGAGAACGAGGAGGAAACTTAAATCTTTTTGAGACGATATCCCAAACCATAAACAGTCTCGATTAAATCAGAAGGCGCTCCCGCTAATTTTAGCTTTTGTCTTAACCCCTTAATATGGGCTCTCACCGTATCTTCTTCGGGACAACATTCAAATGCCCAGAGATGATCTAAAATCTGGGTTCGGCTAAATACACGAGGACCTCCGCGTAAAAACATCTCTAGCAAACGATACTCTTTAGGGCTCAAAGATAAATGACAATCTTGGTAGGTCACTTCGCAAGAATTCGGGTCAAGCTTGAGGGCTCCCCAAGTGAGAGCGGGTGAAAAATGAGTGGGATGACGACGTAGAAGCGCCCGAGTCCGAGCTGCCAACTCTTGTAACTCAAACGGTTTTACTAAATAATCATCTGCTCCCGCATCCAACCCAACAACTTTATCACTCGTTGTATCACGAGCTGTTAACATCAGAACCGGAGTTGTATTGCCCTGAGAACGTAAACGCTGGCATAGGGTAATGCCATCAAGTTGGGGCAGCATAATATCTAGCAAAATGAGATCGTAGTGAAACGTTGTCGCTAGGTCGAAACCCGTTCCACCATCTTCTGCTACTTCTACCGTATAGTTTTGGTCGCTTAAGTCCTCTGCAACTGCTTCACTTAAGCGTTCATCATCTTCAACAATTAAAATTTTCATGTTCCTATCCTTTTGTTTCTTGACAATTCATTGGCAAAAAACATCATGTTCCGTTGCTTTCAAACTATCTATAAGGAAAGCTTGCAACTGGCAAAGGTCATCAAAGTAGCTTTTATGTCCTTTATCAGGTTGCAAGCTCATCAATTATCGAATCATTCTGTTACAACAATTAACTTCAACCAGGAGTTTAAGGAACAAGGAGTGACAGGTTCCGCTGATGATCTTGTCTCTTCTGCCAACTACTGATCAGATGAGTCTTGTGGTTCTTCTTCTGTAACTGCTTCTTCTTCAATCATCGGAGTATCTTCAGTTACTACTCCTCCGACTTCCTCAGCCGTTTCGCTAGCTT
>CAZBPR010000009.1:0-33734 GCA_964493825.1 uncultured Dactylococcopsis sp. | reverse complement strand
CTGCCTCTTCGGTTTCAGTAGCGGCTTCGGTTTCTTCACTCATCGTCGGCTCTTCGGTGACTTCCTCAGCCGTTTCGCTAGCTTCTGCCTCTTCGGTTTCAGTAGCGGCTTCGGTTTCTTCACTCATCGTCGGCTCTTCAGTAACTTCCTCAGCCGTTTCGCTAGCTTCTGCCTCTTCAGAGGTTCCTGTGGCTTCTTCAAGCATATCTGAAGTTTCTTCTAAGGTTTCCTCAGCCGTATCTGAGAGATCACCAGCCATGTCAGATTTAGCTTCTGTTGTTAAACCAGACTCTTCCGTCGAAGTGGCTGCTGCTTGTACTGGAGAGTTGATGCTTTCTTCTTGGGCGCTAGCTTTATAAGTAGATAGAGGTAAAATCGAGGTCGCTAATAATAAAGCAATGAGTTGAAATTTCATGGGTTTCTCCTTGACTTTTAGTGATATATCTTTACTTTGGTCTTGTTTTGAAAAGCGATGGGCTTGAATCCGCTAACTATCATGAGCTCAGGCATTTGTTTTTTAACCATTGAGAAGGTTAGTTTGAGCCATTAATTGAGAGCCAGTAGATTCCCTTAACTTTTATCTTATATTTATACTACTCAGTAGATGATGATTTGGATCCTTCGCTTTTATCTCCATCGAGTTCATTCCCTGATTCTCCAGACATATTAGAGTTCTCTTCCGCAGGGAAGCCAAATTCATCACTGGGAGTTTCTTTAAATGTCTCAAGTTCGTCTTTTGTAGAGGTTTGGCTAGATGGCTCTTGGGGTTGCTCTTCGATACTTTTCTCTCCCTCCAACTGATCCGAAGACTCTCCAGACATTTCAGATTTATCTTCTGGAGCGATTCCTGAGTCTTCAGTAGAAGTTTCTCCAGACATCTCAGGTTTGTCTTCTGAAGACATCCCTGAATCTTTCGGTGTCGTTTCTCCGCTCATGCCAGAGTTCTCTTCTGTCATGGAACCCGATTCTTCAGTTGAAGTGGTCGGTGATTCTTCTACGGTTGAGTCAGTCGGTTCAGGATCACCACCAGCACAGGCAGATAAGGGGACGATTGAAGTTGCCAGTAATAAAGCAATCAGTTGAGTTTTCATAACTTGCTCCTTAAAATTTAGTTCAATTCATACATCACTCAATTGGAGTTGATTAAACGTAATGCGCTTAATTCTCCAAGTAGTTTTTGACTTGCTGCTGAAGCTCTGGATCTTGTCGTACAGCAATCCAAATTTGCTGAAATCGTTCTACCTGTAGACCTTCATTAGTAATAGCTGTCTCAATTTCAGCTTGTGCTTCTTTTTCAATTTGCTCGATTTGAGCATCAGCTTGCTGAAACTGTTCTTGCTTCTGTGCACTGACATTTGATGCTTGTGAATCATTACTCTCAGGCTGTTGCTGTTGTCGCAGCAATTCATTGTATTCTTTGATCGTTAGTCCTTGTTCCTCGATGGCTTCTACCATTTTCTGGCGAGATTCACCTTGGATCGTTTGAACCACTTCAAAAGCACTAGCAAAGCTTTGAATTTCCTCATCATTCACTTCGATAGAAGTATTTTTCTCAGGAGTAACAGCAGGATTATTTTGTTCTGCTGGAGTTTGTTGTTGTGCTAGGGTTACAGTTTGACCTGCCAGTAAAAAGACAGATACTGTTGCTCCTGCCAGGATAGAACGGTATTTCATGGGATATTCCAATTATCTGTGCTAAGGGCAAAAGTTTCAAAGCAAGGCTTCTTAACCTTTACCTAACCATTTACCTTAAACAACGAATGTGAAGAATTTGAGAAGGCAACAATCATCGACGAAGAGAAACACCAATGGAAGTAACGTCAACTGACCTGAGACCGTTTTTCTAGATTATTGTGTTGATTTTTCTTGGTATAGCAATTGCTAGTTCACTAATGACTGGTGGATTGTCTTTCTCATGAATCATTCCAGACTGCTAAATATAATAGTAAGGATTAATTATTTTTTCAAGACTAAATCATTAATCCCTAAAGATTAAGACTAAACTGCTATTTAGTAAATTAGTACTTGAAATGACGAAGTTATCGAATTGAGGAGTTGATTGCACTTTTTAATTCTTCTTGATCTAAGTCTGTAATGATAAAGACTTCTTGGACACTTTTTCCGTGACGAGCAATAATTTTATACCCCCCTCGAATGGGGACTGATACTCTTAACTTTAACTGTTGACAATTGCTGCGAGCGCGACCAATCACCCCTGGCGTCACTGTATGAATACCTTGGTGAGTAATGAGCCGTTCTAAGATTGGAATTAAGCCCTCAATATGGGTGGAATGATTCCAAACGAGTCGTCCTTGCGAAGAATCTCCCATGTTATGCTTTCTCCAAGGGAGCCATGGTTAAACCTTCTCGTCGGAGCTGCTGATGATAAAGTTCTGCTGCTTCTTGGGGACCAACCCAAACAATAGCTTGCCCTTCGTTGTGAACTTGTTCCGTTAAACTCCAAGCGCGATCGCTGGTCATTCCCGGTATATATTTCATCAAACAGTTGGCGACGTGCTGAAAGGTATTGACATCATCGTTGAGTACAATCACTTTATAATTGGGATAACCAGTACGGACAGTTTCTTTAGTTTTTTCAGGAGCCTGAATGGGGGAAGCTGTTGCTTGCATCATTCCCATTATTGGCCAATTCAAAATCTTACCCCTTACCATATTGACACTCTTCCACTAACCTTTAGCGACCATTAGAAATTCTTACTTTTGAATATCTTAACTTGGTTCAGTTACGACTAACCCCGAACCTTAATTAAGATGTTTTTACAAATATTTGGGTTCAACTTCTACTAGTGATTTCCACAAAGAGTCAAGATCAATCCTTAATGCTCCTGTTGAACACGTACATCAGAATACTTATTTACTTTGCTGGGGCGTCACCCTCATTATCTCAAGAATGATTTAGGTCTGACCACGCTCGGGGGAGGATCATGGATTCTGAATCGACTTCCTTGTTGCGTAATGCAGTTTTCGCCTTCAAGGTATCACATGATTGGGGATTTTGCCTGATCCGCATTTGCATTTCATTGCGGTGATCCCACGATTTTTTTGTTAGATTGTATGGCTAAAGGTAGTTTACAATATTTAAGGCTATGTTGCGATCGTTAACGTAGCACTCAGAAATAGTCCGACCTTGGTCTGAGGTAACTACTCAAGAAAAAAGCGATTAATCTTAAGTCTGGGAGAGAGAAACACCAAAAAATGACAATTTCACAACAGCAAGAAGCCCCCGGGATGGGGCGACGACAATTCATGAATCTGTTAACCTTCGGTACAATTACCGGAGTAGCTCTCGGCGCACTCTATCCAGTAGTTCGCTACTTTATTCCTCCTTCTGCTGGTGGTGCTGGCGCTGGTACAACGGCTAAAGATGAATTAGGCAATGATATTATTGCGAGCGAATTTTTGGAGAAGCATCCTGCAGGCGATCGCGCTTTGGCACAAGGATTAAAAGGCGATCCCACTTACGTTATTGTTACGGAAGATGAAGAAATCGCCAGCTACGGTTTAAATGCAGTGTGTACCCACTTAGGCTGTGTGGTTCCCTGGAATGAAAGTGAAGGGAAATTTATTTGTCCTTGCCACGGCTCACAATACAATGCTGAAGGGAAAGTCGTTCGCGGTCCGGCACCGTTGTCTTTAGCGCTGGTTAATTCTGATGTTAATGAAGACGGTAAAATCGTGTTCACGCCTTGGGAAGAAACTGATTTCCGTACCAACAAAGAACCCTGGTGGACTTAAATCTTCCGTTTTTAATTAAAAAGCAACTGAGTCGAGTATTAAAAAAAGAAACCAATGATTAACTCTTTTTGGCAAGCGTTTACCCAGAAAACGAAGGGTCTTCTCACCTCGCTACTTTGTATCGTTTTTGCCACCCTAACCGTTTTTTTCGCCAGTGATGCTTTGTTCCCGCAAAGTGCTGCGGCTTACCCGTTCTGGGCGCAAGAAACTGCTCCCGAGACCCCTCGAGATGCCACGGGTCGTATTGTTTGCGCTAACTGTCACCTCGCCGAGAAAGAAGCAGAAGTTGAACTTCCTCTTTCTGTTGCCCCTGATAGCGTCTTTGAAGCAGTGGTTCATATTCCCTATGACACTGATACCCAACAAGTTTTAGGGGATGGTTCCAAGGGAGACCTCAATGTCGGTGCCGTTTTAATGCTTCCGGAAGGCTTTAAAATTGCTCCTCCTGAACGGATGACAGAAGAAATGAAGGAAAAAGTGGGAGATGTCTTCTTCCAGCCTTACCGAGAAGGGTTAGAAAATGTTGTTTTAGTCGGTCCCTTACCCGGAAACGAATATCAAGAAATTACGTTCCCGGTTTTATCTCCGGATCCCAATGCCAATAGTGATGTTTATTTTGGTAAATATCCGATTTATTTAGGGGCAAATCGCGGTCGTGGACAAGTTTATCCGGCTGGGAATAAAAGTAATAACACGGTTTATAGCGCTAGTAAAAGCGGAACCATCACTGAAATTGCCGATAGTGGCTTTGGCTACAATGTCACCATTCAAGTGAGTGGAGAAGAAAGCGTGATGGAAACCATTCCTCCGGGTCCTGAATTGATCGTTTCGGAAGGCGATCAAGTTGAAAAAGGACAGGCTTTAACCAATGATCCAAACGTGGGCGGCTTTGGACAGGAAGATAGTGAAATTGTGTTACAAAGTCCGGCTCGAATTAAAGGTTTAATGGCATTTATTGGGGCGATTATGCTAGCCCAAGTGCTGCTTGTTCTGAAGAAGAAACAGGTAGAAAGAGTGCAAGCGGTAGAAATGAATTTCTAAAGTTTGACTCAATTGAAATTTAAATTTGTAAGGCAGGCATTGCGCCTGTCTTTTTATTTGAAAAGGTAAAAATAGAAGCATCACTCAAAATTCTCCATTTTCCATGATATTTTCCCGGATGATTGCCCAGTGTCGCAAAGAAATTGCCCAATTTAAGCGCGATCGCGTCACGGTTGCCCTTGCCTTTATTCTGCCATTGGGAATGATGCTGATTTATGGGTTTGCGATTCGGTTAGAAGCCCAGAATCTACCGCTGAGTATTCATGATTACGATAATAGTTCCCTGTCTCGCAGTTATGTAGAACGCTTATTTGCGACCAATCAGTTTGTTCCAGTTAGAGATAACGGTGACTCTCCCACTGATAGTCTCGATGCAGGGCGCGCGATCGCGTCAGTGGTAATTCCTCCAGACTTCTCGCGTCAAATTAAAGCTGAGAAAACAGTCGATGTCCAAGTTTTGGTGGATGGCAGTGATGTTAACAACGCCCGCATTGCCCAAAATAGTATTCGCGCCACCACTAATTTTTTTATTCAAACCCAACAGCAACAGTTGTCTCCACCGAGGGTTAATGCCGAAATTCGGCTTTGGTTTAATCCGGGAGGAAAAGAATCCTTGTATATTGTTCCGGGGGCATTTGCCGTGGTGTTATGGGTGTTTCCTTCAATGTTAAGCGCGATCGCGGTGGTGCGAGAAAAAGAACAAGGAACTATCTTACAAGTCTATGCTTCTGATTTAAAAGCCTGGGAATGGCTGTTCGGTAAAGTTTTGGCTTATGTCTTAGTCGCCAGTGGAGAAGCGATTATGGTGATGGGAATTGGGACATTGCTGTTCGGTCTTAGATTGGCAACTGAACCCACCCCTCTGCTGATTGGAACCCTGTTTTATTTAATCGCTAGTGTCTCTTTTGGCATTTTTATCGGTTCACGTTCTAATAATCAAAATTCAGCAGTACAAGGTACGGCAATTGCAGGATTTATCTCTGCTTTTTTACTCTCTGGCTTTATTTACCGCATTGAAAATTTTCCCCTTCTTCTTTACTGGGTTTCTAATATTATTCCTGCCCGCTACTATCTTTTAATTACGCGAGATGCCTTTGTTCGCGGTACAGGTTGGATTGGCATTTGGTATGCCCCTTTAATGATTGGCGCGATCGCGTTCTTATTATTATTTGGCTCTACGAAAATGATGTCTAAAATGCAGTTGAAAGATTAAAGTATATCGATTAAACCATAGAATTATATAGAATAAGAATATTTAAGGTAGAATTTTTAATTTTCTAGAAATATGATAATTAAACAAAAATAATGAATCTCATCCGTCGTTTTTTTGAAACTCGTTTTTGGTCACTTGTCAGAAAAGAAGTTCAACAAATTTTTACGAATAAGCAAATTATATTTCTGCTCATTTTTCCACCAACTATTCAACTTTTACTGCTCGGATTTGCACTCAATCCAAACATCACTGAACTCAGTTTAGGTGTAGTGGACTATTCACAGACTCAAGAAAGTCGAGAACTTATTTCTTCCTTAACAGAAAATGATACGTTCGACCTCACATTCAACACGATTCAAGAAAAGCAACTGGTGCAACAAGTTCGCACTGGAAAAATTACTAGTGGTGTAATTATTCCCCCAGATTTTAGAGAAAAAATCCTGGAAAGTAAAACAGTAGATATTCAAGTTTTAATTGATGCTGTTGATGCTAATACAGCTCAAATTGCGAGAGGATATACCCAACAGATCATCAGAAATTATAATCGTCAAATTGATGTTACTTTCCCTGAGCCCTTGATCAATACTGAAGTTAGATTTTTATATAATCCCGGTTTAATTGGTAGTTGGTTTTTTGTACCAGGGGTAATGGGATTAGTCCTCACCTTAACCGGTTCCTTGGTTTCTTCAGTTACTGTTATTCGAGAAAAAGATGTGGGAACGTTAGAGCAATTATTAATGACCCCTGCTTCAGGTTGGGAAATTTTAAGTGCAAAAATCACACCCCTATTTACCTTAATTATGGGAGATGTTTTACTCGCCTCGACAATTGGTTGGCTAATTTTTAATCTTCCATTTCGAGGGAACTATTTCTGGTTTTTATTCTTTTCGGCACTCTATATATTTGTTGTCATTGGCTTAGGAATGTTACTAGCCACTTTATCTAAAACACAACAACAAGTCGTGCTAATTTCTTTCTTTTTCAATGTTCCCCTAATTCAACTTTCGGGGGCGGTTGCCCCCATTGAAAGTATGCCCCCATTTTTTCAAGTTCTTTCTTTTGCAGATCCAATGCGCCATTATATCGCGATCGCGCGCCACCTTATCCTTAAAGATGTCGGAATTGCACCACTGTTACCTAATGTCATCGCCTTAATTTTCTTTGCGATTCTCTTACTCGGAATTAGTATTAACCGTTTTCGTCGTCAATTAACTTAAAACATCAACTCTTGGATGCTTAAATTAGAGTCATTCAAGATTAGCTCAATACTCCGATAAAAGCCTCACTTGATCAAACACTTGAAGTAAAAGAAGCGAAGCAGATTTCCAATCAGTTTGAGTTTCAGGATTCTCCTTTGGTTTAATCAATAACGGTAGAGTTTTCTATCTCAAGCCTGATCAAATGCCGACCAACTCAACCACAGCGGCAATTTTTCGCTCTGAAATTCCCTCCAATTTGAAGGCGAGTTGATCAGCAATTCTCTATCTGTCAGTTTTTTAGCTTCGAACTAGGTAGTTGAAAGACATCAGCAAAAATCGATTGTTGATCTCGAAAACGGTTTTCATTGGGAGAATCGTAAACGACCATTAGTCCGTTTTCCTCATCAAAGCAGGGAAATAGAGTCAGCCCTTCTGCATGATCGCAACCAATGGTAAAAGGTAAGTTAAACAGAACTTCTAAGTGGTCAGAATCTTGATTCCACAAGGTGTCATGGCTGCAAGCAAGTACATCTTTGAGGCAAAATAACTGCATGGCACCCTCAAGATCCATTGTTGGTCCTGCTAGAATCAATAAGCTCTCGTTGTATAAACAGAGTTCCCGAATGCCCAGGCCATTGAGATCTAGGAAATGTTTGCGATATAAGATACCATCTCCCAAATCTTTTAGGCTCAGAACTCCAGGAGCCGTGACTTCTAGCTCAATGTCCAAAATGATAGCCCATCCGCGCAAGACAGGACCCCGTAGCCCGAGAAAAATTCGTTGCCCACAAACCGCTAATCCTTCAATATCAAAGCCATTATCCTTAGAGGGGAGACCTATGGATAAGAAGGGACCTAAGTGTTCGTCTTCAACTAGAGCCTCGATCAGTTGGTTATGACCCTCTACTTTTTGTAAAGAGGCAGCGGTTAAGGCATCTTCGTTACTATTTGACCCGGCATAGGTCGGTACTAGCTCTCCCTTGAGAACCGGCAACCGTGCCAAAAGGAACCGATTGAGATCACGTTCGATTTCCGAGAGTCGTTCGATATCTTTCTTCGGCTTCTTGCCTTTGGTTTTGTTGCGTTTGAGGCTATGAGAACCAACGAGCCAAAGATAACCATCACAATAGTCTATCCCTTCAATATCGATTTCAGAGTCGTGATCAAAGAGGTCAACAAAATCTTTAAGATGAAAGGTTTGATGGTTACCATAAGTCCCATTGCCCATAGGAGTCAGACGTTCTAAGGTAATGTACTCATCTGAACCCACCCAAATGCTGCCATCTGGGGTCAGGGCTACAGCAGAAAGTTCTTTTAATAAATCATCCGATTTATCTTGAAATTTGAGTAACACTCGAGTGAGTAAAAATCCGTTTGACATAAAGTTTTAATGAAGTATCAATGTACAAAAATGGTTGTGATTATCTAGTTATGCGATGTCTCTCAACTTAAGGAATGTAGTGGTCCATCGTAATGACAATGGTAATGGCAGATCAAGCAATCTAGCTTCAATTTTTTATTCCTAGACAAGACTACCCAAGTTGAGGAAGAAATGAAAGAAATCAATTTCCAATCAAATAAACTGTAATTTTTGTAAAGATACCTATTCCTTTCTTTAAATAAGAGATTTGCTTCCTCAGCAATTATTTGATCTACTTACTATTGGCTTAAACTACTATTGTTATCATTCTTACTATACTTGTAGGGTCTATTGCCTCTTACTTTTGATAGAAACTATAGCAAGAATAAATAAATATGAATACAAAATAGAGAAACTCAGTTATATTCCTACAAAAAGCCACAAATTAAATCTGCTTTTTATAAAAATCACAACCTTTAATGATCTTAATTATATGAGCATTTTTTACTTTTTTGGGTGATCTATTGAATTATGTAAATTAAAAAGTATCTTGGGGTTTATTTAATTGAAAGAGAGCCATCAAAAAATTCATAATAATTAATAATCTTGATGTTATTAATATTATTACGTTTATGTAATATTTTAGCTTTATTTATTCTTATTCTTTTAATATATAAGTGTTTAAGCGTTAATATATAAGAATTGGAAATGCTCAATATCATTGCTTGGTTAATTTTAGGACTAGTAGCAGGAATTATTGCTAAAGCCATTTATCCCGGTGATCAAGGAGGAGGGATTATAGCGACTATCCTTCTTGGGTTACTAGGGGCTTTTATCGGAGGAACTCTACACACTTTTTTGACGACAGGCGCTTTCTCTTTGACCGCAACTACTTTGAGTCTTTCTGGTCTCATTGTTGCTGTCATCGGAGCAATCATTGCAATTTTCGTCTGGGGACTCATCACTCGCAGAGGCTAAAGCAGGTTTGAAAAGTTGGACACACCGTAAAAAGCTCACTGGGTTCAGCGACAAATAGCAAACTATCGTATCGAGAGAGCGAAATCGGTAAAGCGTATGTAAGCAACCTGACTCGCGCTCAATATGAATTTCTCAGTGACCTGATTCCAGAAGCTAAACTTCTGTGCTCCTTGGGGAGGTGTTTCCAGTTAATCGCCCTTCGAGTTCGAGAATGTTTCCAAGTGCTGGAAACCCAAATTCAAAAAAGAAGGGAATACTTAATTTGGAGATTTCCTCTGCAATGTCCAACTCTTTTTTCCATTTTCTAGCAGGTGTTTCACTGGTTCCATCGCTCAATACAAACTTGAAAGCGCACCACTAAGGACACCCAAAATACCCAGAAGAGTTGCTAGCGAAAAGATCGATGGTGTGGTAACTTAATCAAGGAACAAGAGTATCTTTACAACTAGACGATGGGAGTCACGCATTATCTCCACACTGCAATTCTCGTTTCTAATTTAGAAAAAGCAGAATCTTTTTACTCGGGGGTCTTAGCCCTACCAAAAGCTGAACGTTCTCTCAAATTTCCCGGCATTTGGTATCAAGTGGGAGAGTATCAAATTCATCTCATTGAGGATCAAAACTGGCAACCATTAGAACCGAATCCTGAAAAGTGGGGAAGGTGTCCTCATTTAGCTTTAGCGGTGGATAATTTAGACGCAATTAAAATGGATCTCAGCGCAAAGGGATATTCGTTTCAAGAAAGTTCTTCCGGTCGCGCGGCGTTATTTACCAAAGATCCGGATGGCAATATTATTGAGCTGAGTCAGAGCAGGTGCCTTCCTAAACGGAAGGCGCCTGCTCTGACCGTTGGTCAAGGATGAAGGTAGTTGCTTATCGCTATAGCGATCCTCTCCTCGATCCATCAGAAGAAAGGATTGATTGGGGAAGAGCAGTGGATCAAATGTATCATGACCTTGGCAGTAGACAAGAATGGGAACAAATGCTGCAAGATTGTCAGCAGCATCCTCCTGAAACGGTTCTCATCAGGCGTTGGGGCGATTTAGGTGAAAGTTTAGAGGAGGTAAGACGCGCGATCGCGCAATTAGAAACCCTTGGTGCTGATATCCTTACCTTAGAAGAGGAGAATTCCAATCATCAGCAGTTATTTCACTTTGTCGAATCTCTACATCAAGAACAACGGAGTCGGAAACTGCGTCAAGGACACGCAAGAAGTCGTCTGAATGCCCATCCGCCACCGGGAAAAGCCCCCTATGGTTACCGTCGCGGGAAAGAACGTTATATCATCGACCGCAGTACGGCACCCGTCGTCAAAGACTTTTTTGAACATTTTTTGTTGTATGGCTCGTTGCGGGGGGCGGTTCGCTATTTAGAACGGCGGTATGGGAAAAAGATTTCCGTGACTACAGGTCGTCGTTGGCTGACCAATTCTGTATATCGAGGGGATTTAGGCTACAAAGATGGAGATGTGATCCCGAATACCCATGTTCCAATTCTCACCCGAGATGAAGCCGCCCAAATTGATCGGCTGTTACGACGCAATCGTCAACTTCCCCCTCGTACCGCTAGCACACCACGCTCTCTTGCTGGGTTAGTGATTTGTCAGACTTGTCAATGTCCCTTGCGCATCACGCAAGTGACCACTCACCGTAAAAAACGCGAGTATCTCTATCTGCGACCGCAAAATTGTCCTCATTCTCCTCAGTGTAAAGCCATTCCTTATGAACAGGTGTTAAACCGTACCATTGAACGGGTGTGTGAGGATTTACCGCCAGCAGTTTCCCAAATGCAGTCTCAGGGCTTGGCAGAGGCAAAACCCGCCTTAGAAGTAAAAATTCAAGAATTACAAGATATTCTCACCCAAATCTCCCAGTTAGAAACCCACGGTGTTCTTGATCCAGAAACCGCACAGCTACGCCGTTATAAACTGCGGGTGGAAATTGGACAATATCAGGCTCAAATTGCCCAATGTCCGCCAGAAAATCTCAGCGCGATCGCGCAAGCTGTCTCTTTCCCCCAATTCTGGCGCGACTTATCCGAATCAGAACGACGGTTTTACTTTCGAGAGTTCATTCAGCAAATTGAAATTCATTACGAAACTCATTCAGAATGGGATTTAAATCTTGTATTTTTTATTTAGGTTTTAGATTTCAGATAACAAACCCTCTCTTCCCAACGACAGGTTGCAATTCAAACTCATAACGATTATGATTTACACAGGGAATTACAGCAGGGGGTTAACCAATAATGGAAATCAAAGAAATCCCAGTTGAGGCAATTCGTCGTCCTTTACCCCGACAAAACGATCCGGAAAAAGTGAAGGCTTTAATGGCTTCCATTGCCGAGGAAGGACTACACGAACCGATTGATGTTTTAGAAGTGGATGGCAATTACTATGGATTTTCCGGCTGTCATCGCTACGAAGCTCATCAACGTCTAGGTAAAGAAACCATCAAGTGTCGGGTTCGCCGTGCCCCTCGTGCTGTTTTACAAAAGCATCTTGCTTGAGATGGTTGCTCTAAAGAAAGAGTAAGAGTTCAATCTCTTGGATGATTAAATTTGCTTTAATTCATCATAAGATCAAGTCTAGAAGATTTAAGTGTTAAACCGTAAAAAAGCAGCCCTCATTAATAGGAGATAACAATGCAAACTGCAGATCCAAAAAATACAAAAACACCTGTCAATATTGGTATTGAAGAAAATGATCGCCAAGCGATTGCAGAAGGTCTTTCTCGCCTCTTAGCTGACACTTACAGCCTCTATCTCAAAACCCACTATTTCCACTGGAATGTAACAGGACCCATGTTCCACTCCTTACACCAGATGTTTGAAGAGCAGTATGTGGAACTAGCACAAGCTGTGGATGATATTGCAGAGCGGATTCGTACCTTAGGTGCCGTTGCACCCGGTAGCTACAGCGAATTTGCAGAGCTATCCTCAGTGAAAGAAACTCGTGATGTTCCTACCGCTCAAGAAATGGTTCGTCTTTTGGTTGAAGGGAACGAAACTGTTGTCAGAACAGCCCGCGAAGCCTTCCCAGCAGCCGAACGTGCCGGCGATGAGTCAACGGTAGACTTAATGACTGAAAGAATGCGGACTCACGAAAAAACCGCATGGATGTTACGCAGCATGATTGATTAATTGCAACCTCACTTAACTTTGCATTTTGTTAGGGAGGATTAAGAATTAATTCACTCTGCAATGACCTAACAGTAAAACCTAATTTTCTAATCGGGACGATCGCGCGATCGTCCTTTTTGTTAACGTGATTAAATTAATCATATTCTTAAAATAAAAAATAACACTGAAAAAAGAAATAAAGTAAAATAATGACAGTAATCACTCTCCAAAACTAAGTGTAGCTTAGGAACATGGCATGGAATTCATAGATTTTACTAGTTTAAATGCCTCTCTCAATTCTGATACAGAAGGGGAATTCATTAAGGAATTGGACCCTGATCCAGAAGAAGAAATAACACAACTCGTTCCAGAAAGTTATTTTTCTATCCCGCTAAGTGAAGCCGTAGCAGCAGTTAATTCTCATTTAGTGTCTGTGGATTTCTCCCAACCTGTGCGCAATAGGGTGACAGAAATCGAATTATTAGGAGAAACTAGGATCCCCACTGGTACTGAATTTGCAGGAACGACTATTGGTGGCTTATCAGGATTAGCTTATGATGCTACCAATGGGGTTTATTATGCCCTATCGGATGATTCCGGTTCTGAAACCAGTCATGCTCGCTTCTATACACTTGAAATTGATCTTAGTGATGGGTCTTTGGATGAGGGCGATGTTAACTTTACCAATGTGACAACTCTGTTGAATCCACAAGGAGACCCTTTTACTGCGGGAACGATTGATCCAGAAGGAATTGCTTTAAGCGACAATAACACCTTCTACATCACTTCTCAAGGCAATGCAAACAAAACTATTCCACCTTTTGTGAATGAATTTTCTCTCTCTGGTCAACAGTTAAATGAACTGCCGGTGGATGATAAATTTATTCCGAATGCTGAAGGAACGGTTGGCGTTCGCAGTAATCTTGCCTTTAAAAGTGCAACCATTAGTCCTGATGGACGTTTCCTTTATACGGCAACGGCAAATGCCCTTCAACAAGATAGTCCAGTTATTGATCTCGATCAAGACAGTAGCGCTCGGATTGTTCAGTATGATTTGATAACTGGAGAAGTCGTAGCAGAATTCGCGTATGAAGTAGATGCCGTTCCCAATGTACCTAACCCAGAAAATGAATTCCAGACGAATGGTTTAGTCGAACTGCTGGCCATTGATAATAATGGTACGCTCCTGGCTTTAGAACGGACTTTCTCAGTTGGCGTGGGCAACACAGTGAAACTCTATGAAGTACAGACCCAAGGGGCATTAAATATTAGCAGCGAAAATGATCTGTTTCGGGAAGAACCGTTTACTGATGATGGGGAAACAGTGGAACCGGCACCATTTGTGATTGATCCAGCAGTAACAAAAACAGAACTTTTAGATATTGAAGCGGATTTAGGAATTGAACCGGATTACTTGGAAGCCCTAGCATGGGGTCCTACCTTAGCCGATGGTCGTCAAACTTTGATTATTGCCAGCGATAATAACTTTAGTGACACGCAAACCACGCAATTGATTACCGTTGCGATCGATGTTGATGGCATTCCGCTAGCACAACCGACTGTAGAAACTCCTCTCACTCAAGATAGTGAAACGGCAATGACACCGTTACAAGGAGACTCTGACGATCCGGCAATTTGGATTCATCCCAATCATCCAGACGAAAGTCGGGTCATTGCAACCTTAAAAGATGGCGGTGCAGTTGTTTTTGATTTACAAGGGGAAATTGTGCAAACGATTACTCCTGCTGATCTTAACCCGAGTTTTGAGTTTGGGGATATTCGTTATAACAATGTCGATCTGATTTATAACGTCGATTTGCCGTCTCAATTGGCTGGAGAATCTAACGCAACTGATATTGCTGTATTCAGCGATCGCGCTAATGATACCCTTGCCATCTTCGGGATTAATGCAACTACTGGTGAGTTATTTGACCTGAGTGCATCCAACCTGAGTGATTCCGACTTTTCGATCTTTGGCGTTGATGATGGGGAAGCCACTGCCTATGGTCTTGCCACCTATGTCAGTCCTGTTTCAGGTAAATATTATGCGTTTGTTACTCAAGCCGATGGGAACCAAGTTGCGCAATTGGAATTACTCCCTCAAATTGGTCCTGCTGATGAAATCTCGATTGATGCCGAAGTCGTTCGTACTTTAGAGTTACCTGTTCCGACCGGAAATCCTGAGGATTCACAATCAGAAGGAATTGTGGTGGATCAAGAACTGGGCTTCATGTACGTGGCACTAGAAGAAGCAGTGGGCATTCTCAAATTTGCTGCTGAACCTGAGGGTGGAAATGAGTTTCAAATCATTCAGCCGTTAACAGAACAACCAGAACTGACCCCAGAACCCTTCCAAAACTTCATTACCTTTGGCGATAGTAGTGTGGATGTGGGTAATTTGTTCCTGACAACCAACCCAACTCAACCCCCTTCTCCCCCTTATTTTGAAGGACGATTTTCTAATGGACCCATTTTTGTTGAACGAATCGCTGAAGAACTGGGATTATCCGCTTCCACTCCTTTTGTTGCCGGTGGTAATAACTATGCTTTTGGCGGTGCCGAATTAGGGGAAGGGACGTCCATACAAGGGACACCAAATATTGGCAACCAAATTGAGTTCTACCTGAATGGCAACACACCGACTGCAGAAGATTTATTCTTGATTTCTGGTGGTAGTAATAACTTCTTTCTTTTAGAGAATTTACCTAATCCGGTAGGGACAGTGGATTTACTAACAGACCACATCACAACCCTTGCTAATGCGGGGGGAGAAAACTTTGCTGTCACTAATTTACCGCCACTCGGGAATACACCCTTTTTGACCAATCTTGGGAAAACAGAGGTCGTTAATAATTTCGTCAGCGAGTACAATATCCTTCTCGACAGCGAATTAGATGCCCTAGAGACTGAATTAGATATTGAAATCTACGAAATTGATCTCGAAAGCATCATTCGAGAAATTTTTAACAATCCAATGGCATTTGGCTTAACCAATGTCACCGGTCAAGCCCTGAATCAGCAAACGCTAGAAGTCGTTGCGAATCCCAATGAGTTTTTATTCTGGGATGATGTTCACCCCACAGCAACAGTGGGAGAAATTGTTGCCCAAAATGCTTTAGAGGTACTGCCTGCAGGCACTGGAAAATTGACGAGGGAAGAACCATCTCCCCTGGTTCCTGATATTGAAGGCTTAGACATCTATTATGGGGCAGATGGTACAGGCTATCTGCTTGCCAACTCGCAAGGGGATTCTTCTTATGCCGTCTTCCAACGGGAAGGAAACAATGAATATCTCGGTCGCTTTGCCATCGGAGATAACGGAGACATTGACCAAGTTAATGAGAGTGATGGCTTAGCGATTACTAACGTGAGTTTAGGTTCAGCCTTCCCAGAAGGGTTAGTGGTGTTTCAAGATGGTGCGAATGACCCCCAAAATCCAGTTCCTGATGAAGAGGAATTAGAGAATAATAGTACCAACTTTAAGTTTGTGCCTTGGAATGACATTGCCAATCGTTTTGATATTCCTTTAGCGATTAATCCGACTGGCTTTAATCCCCGTAACCCTCAGAATTTAATTGATCAGCCTCAAGCGTCACGGCTTCGTTTTGGGGGGTTAGAAAATGATGTTGTTGAAATAACCGGAGATAATGAAATCATTTTTACCGGAGAGGGAAACGATCTCGTAGATGCTTTTCTTGGAAAGGGGAACAATCGCCTCTATGGCGGTGGTGAAGCCGATGAACTATTTGCTCGGACAACTGACCGTCTCTTTGGGGGCAAGGGTGATGATCGGCTTGATGCTAGTGCTGGGGCTGGCAATAATCGTCTTTATGGCAGTGCTGGCAATGATGACTTTTTTGCCGGTAGCAATGACCGTTTAGTCGGAGGGACAGGCAGCGATCGCGTATTTATCCTCGAAGGAGGAAATAATCTGATTACAGGGGGTGCCGATGCCGATCAATTCTGGATTGCCAATGCTCAATTACCAACCAGTGCGAACACCATTACTGACTTCACTGTTGGTGAAGATGTCCTTGGCATTGGTGGGATTGACACCATTACGCAGTTTGCAGATTTAACCATTACTCAACAAGGGTCAGACACCATCATTAGTAGTGGTAATACCGAGTTAGCCCGCTTATTAGGGATTAATGAAAGTGAACTGAGTGCTAACCAGTTTGTGATTCAAGCCGAGATCCCTTTTCCTTAATCAAGGAGGTTCCCTTGCCAGATTTGATTGAGGTTTTGATCATTTCTACCCACCTTGTGCGGTTCTTTTTGTGCCTTAAAACGACAGCAGAATATCAAAATTGAGGGTCTAAATTCATTCCTCTTTTTATGCTTGATATGTAACTCTTTTATTAATCTTGATGAGTCTTCTTACTGAATTATTATATGATCCTGGTATGGAAAAAATAATCATGAAGGTAAGCATTTTTTATGTTCAACTTTAACTGTCTTTTTTCCTAATTCATATAAAGGATTTTTTTTGTAACTATGCATACAATGTTGATCAGAATTTTGACACTTTTAAGTATTACTGCTGTTGCTAATATTTATAGTGGGCAAATTGCTGAAGCTAAACCCATTAAACGTTTTGAATCCACAAGCGAATTCACTGAAAAATCCAAACATCAGACCGCTTCTACTCTGCTAGCGCAAACCAATGTTAGTATTGACGATGCTCCTAACTATCTTGGTATCGGGGGAAGTTTAGGATTAATTGAGGATGAATTTGGCGACTTCGGTGCCTTTGCCGTTACGGGTAAGCTTCGTTTATTTCCCATTATTGATAGTAGGGAAGGAGGGACCGATTTATCGTTACGGCCTTCGATGATTGTGGGAGAAGATGTTAGTTTTGCGATTCCAGTTACTCTTGACCTCCGTTTGCCTCCCTTTCAGAATACAGACACGGATGCCGTTGTTCCTTATTTTGGTCCTGGCGTTTTAATTACAACGGGCGATAATAGTGCCTTTAAGTTCTTAATGGCAGCCGGATTAGATGTGCCAATTGGTGCATTTACGACCAATGCTCAATTAAATGTCGGTTTCTTAGACGAGACTGCCCTCGGTTTAACTCTCAGTGTTGGTTACAACTTTTAAAGAATGAGAACCAAAGAAAATAGTTCCCCCTCAGACTCATGATTAGGAGGAGGGGGAGACTAATCAAAGGTTTTTCTAGATAGCAAGCGCTTAACGCCAATCTTCCCAATCATTATTGAAGATAGATGTATTCGGAAAGGCGGTCGGGTTGCCATTTTCCTCCAGGCGTTGCTGTAATTGTTGTAATTGTTTTTCTTGGAGCAACGGCTCGTCAACCAATTCATAAGGAAAAATCTTGTTTTCTAAAGCAAACGCTGCCGTTGTTCCTGCCGCTGCCCCGACCGACCATTCAAAAGAATGTACCCGATAGGCGGCTGCTGCAATATGGCTAGTAGCGATACTTTTGCCCGCAACTAAGAAATTATCAATTTCTTGGGGAATTAACGCCCGCAACGGAATTTGAAAGGGATAAGGCAGCCCAGCACCGCGTCGTTCTCCTTCTCTTTCCGTATTGCCGGGTTTTTCCGGTGGATGTTCACTCATGCAAGGATGGAAATCAATAGCATAATGGGCAATACCTACAGAATCAGGATAAATGCGCGATCGCGCTCTATTTTTACCAGTTTCTTCTCCGAGTAAGACGGCAAATGTATCCCGTCCCGCAACTTCTTGTTGTAAATCCTGATAGGCTGCTGGCGAGAGCACCTCCTGATAATACTCATCCGTATAATCTTTGCGCGAAATATCCACTTCCCACACTGTAAACCCATCGGGATAACCATAGCCTGGTCTGCCAATGATCCGTCGTCCTTCTCTCATGTAAGGATACTTCGACAAACCATGGACCGTTCCCATGGGAGAGTCTAAACCCCTTAAAAACCGATAATTAAAGTGCGGTTCTTTCACCCCTTCTCCCAGTTGGGATCGGTTGTTCCTGCCACTAACCAATGGAAAAAGCCGAAAGCATTTTCCTCGCCTTTGGCAAGGGTTTCCACTCGCAGTCCCCCTTGCCATCCTCCTGGGGATAACTGTCCATTCGCTTGCAGTTGTTCTCGCGTATAAATTAAATTATCCTCTGCGGTTCCGGGACGATAATCATTCCCCCACGTCCAATTTTGCATTGAGATATCGCTAACGGTCGGTTCAGTAAAGCTAATCCCGCCAAACTTCCTTTCCTCTCCGGTTTGCGGACTCCAAATTCGGCGATAGGTAAAAACTAAATCAAAGCTGGCTAAACGTTCTAATTCATAACTGTAATAAGGTTCATACTGTTCGTAGAATGGGGGTTCCTGATGATAACGGGGAGTTGCCGTCTCCTCCATCGCAAAGGTGTATGTAAAACCTTGCGTACAGTAAGGATCGCCCGTCTCACTTGCCGAAGTGGGTTCAAGATGAGAACGCGGATCAATTCCCAAGCGATACGGCACATCAGTTAAACCCACGAGTTCTCCGGTTTCAGTAGCATCAATAACATACCAATTTTCATCTTGAGGGATAAAGCGAATCACAGTTTTCTCAAAGCGTGCAGAGTCTTCGTAACGATACCAATCTGCAATCGTTTCGGAAAGGGGATACGTATTTAAGGGCGATCCTGTCTCCGTGGGTTGATGTTGAATTGCCGTGACATTTTGGATCAGGTTACCCTCAGCATTTCTTTCCAAATCTTTAATCACTGTTGACGGAAACCATTTCAGCGTTCCTTCTCCCCCTTTTTCGGCAGTGAGGAGTTGGTCTTTTAAAATTTTGTGCGCATCGGCGGGAATAAAACAAGACTCACTCACCCAACAATCGCCTGGGTTTAACTCCCCATAATACTCTTCGATACGACTTCTCAGTTCCAGATATCCTTCTGGAAAATATAACAAACTGCGTTGCGTCGCTCGTTCATCGAGTGCAGACGTGCCCTGGGATGAAATTTGTCCTCCTAGCCAGTCTGTTAATTCTGTCATGCAAACTGTTTTTCCCGCTAAAAGCCCTTCATACGCTGTTGCTGCCCCTGCTAAGCCACCGCCAGCCACTAACAAATCGCAGCGAATTGTTTGTTCTGCAGGAGGAGAGGCGATACTAGGAACCGGACAATTGACAACAGTGAGAAAAATGGAAAAAACAGGAAGAAAACGGCGTAACATGATGTTTCTTAGGATCAGATGGAATTAAAACTCATGATACAACACAAAGCCATTCCATCTTTCCTATTCCTAACCCTCTCTACTTTGACCTCTTCCCTTGTCACACCCAAAATCAGCGTGCTGAGGCATCCTTAATACAATTGTGCGCCTTTCAATTGAGCTGTTTTCTGCGCATTGGCAGCTTCTCCACAAGTACGAGGGGTAGGAAACAACTTTGTGGGATTAGCTAATCCTTTGGGGTTAAAGGCGCTGCGCACATATTGCATGGTTTCGAGATCCACCTCACTAAACATATCGCTCATGTAGCAATTTTTGTCGGCACCAATGCCATGTTCTCCAGAAATACTCCCTCCTGCTTCCACACACCGTTTCAGAATCTTGCCGCCAATTTCTTCCACTTTTTCTAAATCGCCCGGAACGGATTCATTATATAAAATCAAGGGATGCAAGTTGCCATCTCCGGCATGAAACACATTGGCAATGCGATAGCCATATTCTTCACTGAGGGCTTCAATATCCCGTAAAACAGTTGCCAGCTGGGTTCTTGGAATAACACCATCTTGCACAAAGTAATCCGGGCTAAGGTGTCCGGCAGCTGCAAATGCGGCTTTTCTCCCTTTCCATAATTTGGCTCGTTTTTCGGCATCAGTAGCAATGGTGGTGTCTCGCGCCCCATTTTCTTTACAAATACTTGCTGTGCGTTCAATATTGTGGCTGACTTCTACTTCTGATCCATCTAATTCCACTAATAAAATCGCTCCCGCATCTCGTGGATATAAGCCAGCGCCAACGACATCTTCCACAGCGTTAATACTGAGATTATCCATCATTTCCATACCAGCGGGAATCATGCCATCGCCAATAATGGCAGCGACGGCATCGGCAGCGGCTTCAATGGTTTCAAAGTCGGCAAGTAAGACAGCTACTGATTCCGGCGTTTTCAGGATCCGGAGGGTAATTTCTGTAGCAATACCTAACGTTCCCTCTGATCCCACAAATAAGCCGGTTAAGTCATAACCGGGCATCTCAGGAACCATCCCCCCAACATCAACAATCGAACCATCTGGGGTGACAATTTTCAACCCGAGGACATGATTGGTAGTGACCCCATACTTCAGGCAATGAACGCCGCCCGAATTTTCCGCTACATTCCCCCCAATCGAACAAATAATTTGACTGGAGGGATCAGGGGCATAATAAAAACCCTTGCCACTCACCGCTTGTGTCACCCAATTATTAATGACCCCTGGTTGTACCACTACCCGCTGGTTAGGGATGTCGGTTTCTAAAATTTCGTTCATGCGGGCGGTCACAATTAAGACCCCATTTTCCAAGGGAAGGGCGCCCCCAGATAAGCCCGTTCCAGCCCCTCGGGCAACCCAGGGCAAATCGTATTGATCGCAAATTTTTACGACTCCAGCCACTTGTTCGGTCGTACGAGGAAGCACCACTACTGCCGGACGTTGGCGATAACTGGCGAGACCATCACACTCATAGGTCAGCAGTTCATCTTTGCGCCGAATCACGCCATCTTTACCGACAACCTCGGTAAATGCTTTGATCATCGGTTGCCATGAATCTTTTGGCGAGGGACGGAAAAGGCTTTTCAACATAACTTCTGAGGGAGGGAACAATCAACTAATTAAAATTGTAACCCTACCCCTCCTTGCAAGGAAAAAGCGGTACCACTCCCTTGACGATAGGCATCAAAGGCAACGATCGCGTTGCCAAATAAAACCGTATTACTATCGGGAATCATAAAATCAACTCCGGGCTGAATCGCAAAGCTAGTTTGATCCCCAACCGGTGACGGAGACTCGCCACTGGCAAAGGACAATCCAGCGCCCACATAAGCATCCGTTTGCCAATTTAAAGGAAAATCGTAAGAAACCGTGGGGACAACGGCCGTTCCCGCACCAATGAGTCCTTGCACGCGCAGTGAGAGGGGTTTCTCTAAGAATTTATAGCGCACGCTGACGACTCCCCCGAGTTGGTTCCCTTCGTCATTCGTATCTTCGGTGGGACTGTAGCCAACCCCAACACCGATATAACTCCCATAAGCAGCTTGGGCAGCAGCACTCTCAGTGGTTAATAAGAATACTGTTGCTACTGTTGCTGTTGCCAATAAGGCTTTGCAATCCGTCATTTTTTTCTCCTCAACACCAAAAAAGAATAGATTTTACGCTAATTTTAGCGAGGAGAGGTTCAACTTTGGAGTCGTTGTTTCCCTAAGATTTCACCTGAGGAAGGTCATAGCCAAATAAGTTGGCATTCACTTCTTCCAAACTAATATCAGCCAGTCCATATTCTTCCCAACGCTGATCTACTTGAGTGGCCATTTCCGGATCGGACTCTAACGGTTCTCCCCATTCATGGTCGGTTTCTGGCGGAATTTTGGTGGTGGCATCAATCCCCATTCTTCCCCCTAAACCAATTTTTTCACTGGCAAAATCTAAACTGTCAAAGGGCGTTTCCGGGAGAATGAAAACATCTCGCGAGGGGTCAACTTTCGACGAAATTGCCCAGACAACTTCACGAGGATCGCGAATATTAATATTATCATCAACGACAATTACAAATTTGGTATAGGTAAATTGCGGTAAGGCACTCCAAAACGCCATTGCCGATCGTTTCGCTTGTCCGGGATAAGCTTTTTTAATTGAGATAATTGCCGCCTTGTAACTTAGCGCCTCCATGGGGAGGAAAAAGTCAGTAATTTCAGAAACTTGTTGCCGTAAAATGGGAGTATAAATCCGATTGAGCGCGATCGCGAGGAGGGCTTCTTCTTTGGGCGGACGACCACTAAACGTTGTCAAATAAACGGGATCGTTACGATGGGTAACACATTGGAAGCGAATCAGCGGCGAATCTTCAACGCCGCCGTAGTAGCCCATGTGGTCGCCAAAGGGTCCATCGGGTAACACTTCCCCAGGCGTAATCGTGCCTTCTAAAACAAATTCTGAATCGGCAGGCACTTGCAAGTCAACGGTTTTACAGTTTGCCAGTTTCACCCCCGATCCGCCATAGAGTCCGGCAAATAGCCACTCTGAGAGATCAACGGGGATGGGAGTAGCAGCCGCCATAATAATTAATGGATCCACCCCCAGCGCGATCGCGATTTCTAATTTTTTCCCTTGTTCTGCTGCTTTTCGTAAATGTCTCGCCCCTCCCCGCACCGACAACCAATGCACGGTCATGGTATTTTTCGATTGCAGTTGTAAGCGATAAACTCCCACATTGGGCGTTCCGGTTTCCACATCTTTGGTAATCACCAAACCAAGGGTGATAATTTTTCCAGCATCTCCCGGATAGGGACGTAATAGTGGTAATTGATGTAAATCAACCTCTTCCCCTTTTTTCACTACTTCTTGACAAGGGGGGAAGAAGTCTCGTCCCGGCTTGGCTTTAGCCACATCCAGCAGCAATTTTCCAAATTCCACTGCTTGGGCGATCTTTTTCGGGGGTTTCGGCTGTTGCAACATCCCTAATTTTTTACCGAGTGTTTCCAACTCTTGGGGATCTTCCATATTCATTGCCCAACAGACCCGTTCCAGGGTTCCCATGAGGTTAATTGCCACTGGATAGGAGGCTCCCTTAACATTTTCAAAGAGGAGGGCGGGTCCCCCTGCTTTTAGCATCCGATTTGCAATCTCGGTAATTTCTAATTCCGGATCAACTGGAACCGTAATTCGCCGCAGCTGTCCTCTGTCTTCAACTTGTTTGATAAATTCTCGTAAATCTCGCGCCATGATTAAAAAATGTTAAGCTATTCTTCCATGATAATATGCATTTTCAAAAGATTAATTGTGGGCTAACAAATTTTTCTAAGATCAAAATGAAGGAAATTATTGACTAAAGTTTAAGCTTAAGTTATTAATTTAATGGTGATATATTTTCGCTTTTCTAAATAAAGTTACCCCAAACAAGGGAAGCCTAAAAGAAGAAAAAAAATTAACTTTTATCACCACCATAAAACTCTTTGTTGTGTAAATAAATCATCCGAATATCATCAGGTAAAGCCGTCTCTAATAGTTGATACCCTTGTTCAAGTCCACTCTTGACTTCTTCTAGAGTTAACGGTTCATCAATTTCTTGTAAATAGTCGGCAATTCGTGCTTCACTCCAATGAAATGTTTGGGCCATTAATACGATGAGACGGACAATAGGAGGTAATTTGTTGAGGGCAATTTCCAGATGACACCAAAAGGGTGGCGGTGCTGCTTCTAAACTATAGTTAATACTTTCCACTGGAGGAATTTCCACTTCCCGCAAGGCTAACCCTGACATTTTTATGAGCCAACTTTGTAAAGAATTCTCTCCGGTTGCCTCTAATTCTGCTGGATTTAAACCTTGCATTTCGTAATATAAATGTCGCCAAATCATGGCAAACAAATAATCAGATTGAACGCGCGATCGCGCACTGTGACGAATAATTGTGTAAATTAAAGGGCTATAGCGACAAAAAATGGCAGTAAAATGCTTGCCCTGTTCCGGGTGTTGTTGCAACAGCGTCAATAATTCTAAATCGCTATGATGAAATAACGGTTGCACTAGAGGATGATTAGCTTCTGGAAAACGAGGAATCTGCACGGCTTTTCGTCAACCCATACAAAGATAGAATAAGGTAAGCTAGCCTAGAGCTAGATTCAAACCCAATGGTCGGTTATACCAATAATTGCACTTTACCGCATCCAATTCGGTTTGTCGGTAAGTTTTTATCGTAATTTTTAATCATTTGCTTATGCTTTCTGGAACGATTATTAATCTTGCTTGGTTTGCTGCGTTTTTACCTGGACTGGACACAGTTTTTTCCACTCAAGGCATTATGGTGATGCTTTTGGTTGCTTATGCTGGGGCAATGTGGATGTTTCTAACCAGTGCGCCTAAAGTTCACACGGTGATGGTATCCGATTTAGAAGTAGCACGCCAATTTTATGAGGGAGTTTTAAATTTAACGATTGCGGAAGTCCCACTTCATTATTATTACAACTATGAGCAATCTCTAGGCGCTACGGCGATGGATCCTCTCTATATGTCTGCCAATCCCGGCATTTCCACGAATCCCAGTTATAACGGTTCGGAAGGTCTCTGGTATCAATTGAAAAAGAATACGCAATTACACATCATTGCCGGGGCAAGTTATGGTCATAAAAACCGCCAGCGTCATGTTTGCTTTGATCACGACTGCTTAGAACAAATTTTGCTGCAAGTCCAAGCACGACGATTAAAATTTAAAGTCCGTCGGACTAAGCCGTTGAACTTTTTAGTGAAAGATTTAGATGAACGGGTGATTGAAATGGCAGAGGTGTCGAATTAATGGTCATTAGTCATTAGTCATTGGTCATTAGGGAATAGACAATAAATAGGCAATAAAAAATTCTCCTTGTCTCCTTGTCTCCCCCTCTCCTTCTTAGAAGCTAGTCATCCTTTCTCCCCTTCATCATACTTGCGTAATGAATCCCAAATTTCTAAAATATTCTGAAATTTTTTCTTTTCTCGCCTTTATTTTTGTGATCTTTTTTGTGTTATTGCGCTTAGATTTACTGCAAACGGAGCGTGTCGCGAGTCAAGTGCCAGAATTAGAAAAAGAGTTAGCCCAAGCGCAAGCCACAGCCGATAAAATTCCCCGTTTACAGCGACAATTAGCCGCTGCCAGAGAAACTGCAGCAGAAGTGAATGCTCTACAAGAAAAAGTAGAATCGTTGGCAGAAAAAGCGGAAAAAGTTGAGGAATTACAAGCAAAATTGGCAGCAGCCGAAGCAACCACAACAGAAGTGTCTGAGTTGAGACAACAATTGGCACAAGCCCGATCCGCCCTTGCCAGAACACCGGATAATCCTCCCATTATTATTCTCTCAGAACAGAATCAACGGTATCGCTTTGCTGTAGGATCAGCAGAAATTTCTTCCTCTTTCCAACGTGCCCTAGATAATCGCATTATTCCGGTACTGGATCGGCAAAGTCAGCAGTGTGAGTGTGATGCCATTGAAGTCATTGGACATACGGATAGTTTACCGGTGAGTGGCGGACGCTCAAACTTAGATGAAAACTTGATTCGTGCTTTCAATCAAGCCCAAACCCCGAACTTAGTTCCCGGGAGTAACCTCGATTTAGGAATGATGCGCGCCCTTTCCATTATTCGCTATTTGAAACAAGCCCAACGGGAAGGAGAGTTAACTCAAATTAAATATTTTCTCCCCTATTCTGCCGGTCAAATGTTAAAACCGAACCATACCCTTGATACTTCCCCGGAAACCAGTGAAAATGAGCGTCGTCGTCGAATTGAGATGCGCTTGCTCAAATCGACAGCTTGGGAAGACCAAATTGGGAATAATAACCGCTAACGGAGAAATGATGGTATAGTCATGCAAGTGAAGCAGTTGGGGTGTTTCCCTATGGATGCGGATTGGAAAACCCTTGATGCCGTCGCGATCGCGCAGGCGATTCGTCATCGCCACTGCACGGCAACAGATGTCATAACAGCAATCTTGGCTCGCATTGAAGCGGAAAATCCAGCACGGAATTGTTTTACGACAATTACCCAGCAGGCAGCGCAAAAGCAAGCCCACACGATTGATCGCCATATTGAGCGAGGGAGTCCGTTAGGGATTTTGACGGGGGTTCCCTTTGCGGTGAAAAATTTGTTTGATATCGCTGGGGTAACCACCTTAGCCGGTGCCAAGATTAATGCTGATCATCCTCCGGCAGCCAAAGATGCCACCGCGATCGCGCGCTTAAAGCAAGCAGGGGCCATTTTAGTCGGAGCCTTGAATATGGATGAATATGCCTATGGCTTTGTCACCGAAAACAGTCATTATGGGGCAACCCCGAATCCTCATGATTCCTCGCGCATTGCCGGCGGTTCCTCTGGGGCTTCAGCTGCCGCAGTAGCAGCCGGGTTAGTTCCGCTTGCCCTCGGTACTGATACCAACGGTTCGGTACGGGTTCCTGCTGCCTTGTGTGGGGTGTATGGGCTGAAACCGACTTATGGGCGGCTGTCGCGGGCAGGAACCGTTTTACTCAGTGACAGTCTCGACCACATTGGCATTTTTGCGCGATCGGTACGCGATTTAGCAACGGTAATGGATTTACTGCAAGGGGAAGATATTGACGATCCCGTATCCACAAAGCATCCCCCAGAACCTTGTTTACCGCAGCTCAACTTGGGAATTCGCGATGTGCGGGTGGCGGTGGCAGATGGGTATTTTGCCACCGGTGCACAACCCGAAGCCTTAGCCGCCGTGGAGGAATTGGCAAGCGTCTTGGGAACGGCGAAACGAGTGACGTTGCCGGAATCGGATCGGGCGAAAGCAGCGGCTTACATTATTACCGCAACCGAAGGTGCGTCTCAACATCTTGCTGCCTTAAAGTCACGTCCCCATGATTTTGATCCAGCGACGCGCGATCGCTTTTTTGCCGGTGCTTTAATTCCGAGTCAGTGGTACCATCAAGCACAACGGTTTCGCAGTTGGTATCGCAATCACCTGAGAGAAGTTTTTCAGCAGTTTGATATTATTCTGGCACCAACGACCCCCTGTTCAGCACCACAGTTAGGACAAAAAAACATGGACATTGCGGGAAAAACAGTACCCGTTCGTTCTCATCTCGGACGCTTTACGCAACCGATTTCCTTTGTCGGATTACCGGTTTTATCAGTTCCCATTTATCCGTCTGGCAGTCTTCCCTTGGGGGTACAACTGATTACTTCTCCTTACAATGAAGCGTTGTTATTACGACTGGCGAGTGTCTTAGAAAGGGAAGGGATTATTAATCATCAATCAGGAATGATTCAAGAATGACTCGCTAATTTTTCCTTGAATGTTTGCCAGAGCATTTTTGCCGAACGTCGCAATTCATATTTGCGCTTCCAGCTTTCAAAAGCGCGGTCATATTCTTCTCCTTCGAGGTGATAGGCTTTCCACAGTTCAAGGGAAAGAAAGAGTCCCCAAATTAAGAGAATAAACAGTGACCAATTCAGGGTACTGTCTTTGAGTAAATCAAGCGTGACCAGGAAGGTATTGGTAATCAGATACTTGCCAATTTTTTGTTTGATTTGATGCCAACGATAGTTATCAAAGGCTTTACGTTTTTGGGCTTCAAGCTGTTGGTCTAACCAGGCTTTTTCTGCCGCTTGAATAGTCATCGGAGGAATATCTAACTCAGCAGCCATTTCAAAGAGTTGATCACGAGTGAATTCCCCTTGATTGGACTGTTGCGCGATCGCGAGTTGCAGGATTTCTTGAACTTCCTCTTGACGATAGGTTTGCTGGGTGTGGCTTTCTGTTACTGTCATCGTTTAGCAGTGAGAAACTAATAGAGCAAAAAGAGGAAAAGGCATCTTACCTCCATTATGCCTAATTCCCATCTGAGAGGAAAAAGAGAAACAGGGGAAATTGTAACCAAAAATTTGCCATAACTTCCCCATCTTCTTGGGCAATCGAGTCCCCTCCATTTGAGAGAAGATTAGCCTTTCTCCGCTTCAATCAATTCTTCAGCAGGAAGATCTGTTTCCTCAATACTGACCCGTTGTAAGCTCGCCCCGAGTCCACGTAACTTTTCCTCAAGATTATCGTAGCCGCGATCTAAATGATGTAATCCTTGAATCGTCGTTATGCCCTTGGCTGCTAACCCAGCAACCACTAACGCCGCAGAAGCCCGTAAATCAGTTGCCACCACTGGGGCACCAGTTAACATAGAAACACCGCGAATAATCGCTTGCTGACCTTTCAAGCGAATGTCTGCCCCCATCCGTTTAAATTCAGCAACATGGCGCAGTCGATTTTCAAATACGGTTTCTGTAATTACGCTATCCCCTTCGCTAAGGGCTAGGAGTGCCATGAGTTGGGCTTGCATATCGGTGGGGAAACCGGGATAAGGTAAAGTTTCAATATCCGTACCGTGCAGGGGACCGGGAACTAAATGTAGGCAGTTGGGGGTCTCAGCAGTAATTTTCACCCCCATAGCTCGTAATTTCGCAATCACCGGCGTTAAATGCTCTGGAATCACTGGTGATAAAGAAATTTCAGACTGAGTAATGGCACCTGCAACCAAAAAAGTGCCGGCTTCAATGCGGTCTGGAATAATCGGGTAATCGACACTGTGTAAGGATTTCACTCCAGAAACTGTAATCGTATTGGTTCCTGCCCCCTTAATTTTCGCCCCCATGGCAATGCAGAAATTTGCCAAATCAGCAACTTCCGGTTCGCGAGCCGCATTTTCAATGCGAGTTTCTCCTTCCGCAAGTGTAGCAGCCATTAAGATGGTTTCAGTCGCACCAACGCTAGGGTAATCCAGATAAATATCGGCACCCTGTAACCGGTTTTTACTCCCCGGAATATCGGCATAGACGATGCCATGTTCAATGCGGACTTTTGCGCCCATGGCCTCTAAGCCCCGTACATGGAGATCAACCGGACGTGCGCCAATCGCACAACCGCCGGGTAACGGCACGCGCGCTACTCCTAAACGGGTTAATAAAGGACCAATCACAAAAAAACTTGCCCTTAAACGGGAGACTAGTTCATAAGGGGGTTTGGATGTTGTAATTGCTTGGGCGTTAATATCTAACGTATCCCCTTGACGAGTCAGTTTCAGTCCCAAACTGGCTAAAACATCTCCCATATGATTAATATCAACAAGGGAAGGAATATTGCGCAGACGGCATTCATCCGCACATAAAATCGTGCCCGCCATAATCGCTAAAGCGGAATTTTTTGCCCCACTAATGGTGACGTGACCATTTAAACGGGTTTCTCCCCAAATTTTGAGGACGGAAGGGGGTTGGGTCTCAGTTGGTAAATTAATGGGTCTATCCTCCAAAAAAACACACCACAATTGAAATTAGAACTTGAAAAGTTGTTCTGATTGTATCGGATTCGGAGCCTTAGCAAGTAACTAATCACACTTTTTCTATTGATTTTTGTCGCGATATCTAGGACGCTAGATGTTGCTCATTTGATTGAAATTCAAATTTATTGAAAACTCATGTCATCACAGCATTTATCCGGAAAAGTTGCAATTGTAACTGGCGCCTCTCGCGGTATTGGTCGCGCGATCGCGATCGCCCTTGCTTCAGAAGGGGCAAAGGTCGTTGTTAATTATTCTCGTTCCGACAAAGCAGCCAATGAAGTGGTGAAAGCGATTCTGGATCAAGGGGGCGAAGCAATTGCCGTCCAAGCAGATGTCAGTGATGCGGAACAAGTGCAAAACTTAATTAAAGAAACCCGTAATCAATACGGTTCAATCGATGTTTTAGTCAATAATGCCGGAATCACTCGCGATACCTTGCTATTACGGATGAAGCAAGAAGATTGGCAAGCTGTCATGGATTTGAACCTCACAGGGGTTTTTCTCTGTACACAAGCGGTGAGTAAACTTATGGTCAAACAGCGTCAGGGGAGAATTATTAATATTGCCTCGGTTGCAGGACAAATGGGCAATCCTGGACAAGCCAACTACAGTGCAGCCAAAGCAGGAGTAATTGGCTTTACGAAAACTATGGCGAAAGAACTGGCTTCCCGCAATATCACTGTCAATGCGGTTGCGCCAGGCTTCATTGTCACGGAAATGACCAGTAATTTAGATGCAGAAGGTATTTTAAGCTACATTCCCCTCGGACGTTATGGTCAACCGGAAGAAGTAGCAGGAATGGTACGTTTTCTCGCCAGCGATCCGGCAGCAGCTTATATTACGGGGCAAGTGTTTAATGTGGATGGTGGGATGGTCATGAGTTAAATCAGTAACCAATGACCAATGATCATGTTCCTGAGCTTGTCGAAGGATGACTAATGAATTTGGATTTTCGTAATGTGAATACACTCTGGAGTTCAGTGTTAGTGGAAACGCTCTCTTGCTTGGGCGTCACCACAGCAGTGGTTTGTCCGGGGTCTCGCTCTAGCCCTCTTACAGTGGCATTTGCTAAACATCCTGCCATTGAAGCAATTCCGATCTTGGATGAACGTTCCGCCGCATTTTTTGCGTTGGGGAGAGGTAAAATAACCGGGATCCCTACAGCCTTAGTGTGTACCTCTGGTACGGCAGGGGCAAACTTTTATCCCGCGGTTATTGAAGCGAGGGAAAGTGGGGTGCCGTTGCTGGTTTTCACCGCAGATCGTCCGCCAGCATTGCGTCATTGTCACAGTGGACAAACCATTGACCAACAGCGACTGTATGGCAATTATCCCAGTTGGCAGGCGGAGTTGGCATTACCCAGTGCGGAGATGGCAGCTTTGCGCTATCTGCGACAAACTCTGGTGCAGGCGGTGGCGCGATCGCGCTTTCCCCTTGCTGGTGCGGTTCATCTCAATTGTCCGTTTTGCGATCCCCTGGCGCCAATCGAACAGGATCCCCTCGAACCGACTGCCTCGGACTTTCAAAGGTTCTTCTCCCATCTGGTTCCCCCAGTTATCCCAAGTCTGCAACAGCCTTTACCGTGGGACATTTGGCAAAGCTGTGAGCGGGGGATTATCATTGCTGGGGTGGATCAACCCTTAGACCCCGAAGCGTATTGTCGCGCGATCGCGCATTTAGCCAATGGTTTGGGCTGGGTTGTCTTAGCCGAAGGACTCTCTCCGGTTAGAAATTATGCTCATTTGGTTCCGAATCTGATTTCGACTTATGATTTCATTTTGCGCAATTCAGAGACTGCTGCTCATCTCACACCAGAAATGGTCATCCAAATTGGTGCTTTTCCCACCAGCAAAACCCTTCGCAGTTGGTTAGACCAAATTTCTCCCCAATCTTGGCTGATTAACGACCGAGGAGAAAACCTCGATCCGCTGCATCAGAAAACAATTCCCCTACACACGACAATTTATAATCTTGGTCCGCTTCCCACTGCTTTACCCACTTTATCCACTTACCAAAAACAGTGGTTATCCTTAGAAAACACAACGCGATCGCGAATCGATCATCAGTTCAGTGAGACGGAAGAACTGATTGAACCGAAGATTGCCTGGTTTCTATCCCAAACTCTCCCTAAAAATACACCGTTATTGATTGCCAATAGTCTGCCGGTTCGGGATGTCGAGTGGTTCTGGCAACCCAATCAGCGTCAAATTTATCCCCTATTTAATCGGGGGGCAAATGGGATTGATGGCACCCTTTCCACTGCATTAGGCATTGCTCACAACCACAAAAGTGCGGTTTGTTTAACGGGGGATTTAGCGCTGCTTCATGATAGTAATGGTTTTTTATCTCGCCACCACTTCCAAGGCCATCTCACCATTGTTTTAGTCAATAATAATGGGGGTGGGATTTTCGAGATGCTCCCAATTGCTGAATTTCCCGATGTATTTGAAGACTATTTTGCCACTCCTCAAAATATTGACTTTTCTAAGCTCTGTGCAACTTACGACATTGAACATAAACTGATTAGCAACTGGCAAGAATTAAGCAGATTATTAGACCCTTTACCCAAAACAGGCATACGAGTCTTAGAACTGCAAACGAACCGCAAGCAAAGCCAACAATGGCGGAACATCAATCATTAAATCCCCCTTCCGTAGAAGAGGGAAAAATCGAAGTGCTAGTGCTTGATCAATAATTAACTATTGATTTCAGGGGCTTGCATCGCAACTGGGATTGCTTCGCCAGCAGCTAAATCTAACGGGAAGTTGTGTACATTACGCTCGTGCATGACTTCAATTCCTAGGTTTGCCCGGTTTAAAACATCAGCCCAAGTATGAAGCACACGACCTTGGCTATCTAAAACAGATTGATTGAAGTTAAATCCGTTGATATTAAAGGCAAAGGAAGAAACCGCCATTGCAGCAAACCAAATGCCAATGACGGGCCAAGCAGCGAGGAAAAAGTGAAGACTACGGCTATTATTAAAGCTGGCATATTGGAAGATTAAGCGACCAAAGTAACCGTGGGCGGCAACAATGTTGTAAGTTTCTTCTTCTTGTCCGAATTTATAGCCATTGTTTTGGCTTTCGTTTTCAGTAGTTTCACGGACTAAGCTGGAAGTTACCAGGGAACCGTGCATCGCGGAGAAGAGGGCACCGCCAAAAACACCCGCAACACCAATCATGTGAAAAGGATGCATTAAGACATTGTGCTCCGCTTGTAACACAAACATGAAGTTAAAAGTGCCGCTAATTCCTAATGGCATGCCATCTGAATAGCTTCCTTGTCCAATCGAATAAATTAGTAACACAGCGGTGGCAGCAGCAACAGGGGCAGAGAAAGCAACTGCAATCCAAGGACGCATCCCAAGACGGTAAGAGAGTTCCCATTCTCTTCCCAGGTAAGCAAAAATTCCAATTAGGAAATGGAAGATAATGAGTTGGTAAGGACCACCGTTGTAGAGCCATTCTTCCAGAGTTGTCGCTTCCCAAATCGGATAGAAATGTAACCCAATCGCATTGGAAGTGGGAACAACAGCAGCAGTGATAATGTTGTTTCCATAAAGCAGAGAGCCTGCTATGGGTTCGCGAACCCCATCAATATCAACAGGCGGTGCCGCAATGAAAGCAATCATAAAGCAAGTGGTTGCTGTTAAGAGGGTGGGAATCATCAGCACTCCAAACCAACCCACATAAAGGCGATTTTCCGTGCTGGTGACCCACTGACAAAATCGTTCCCAGAGATTGTAGCTTTGCTTTTGTTGAAAGGTGGTTGTCATACTTCAATCACTCCATTGATCCAATACAAACTATGGTGTTTAAGCAATATCAATTATTTACTTTATAACTATTTAGTTAAAAATGCAATAAATTAATCATGGATTTCGAGGAGAAATTGCAATAGCCGACGCACATTTTCTTCATCTTCAACAACCAAAACGAATGCCTTCTGATGGCTGGAATAAGTTCAACCTAAATTTAAAGAATAAAAACCCCCTCACAGTGGAGGGGGTAAAATTTAGCGAGCTATCTCAGCAAGATTAGCCG
>CAZBPR010000008.1:0-40665 GCA_964493825.1 uncultured Dactylococcopsis sp. | reverse complement strand
TGATTTGTTGACGTAAGCGAACCGCATAGCGACTTCTCCCCACGATTCCCCGTCGCGCTTTCGTGACCAGATAGGGACGTAAAATATAACCCCGTTCTTGTTCAAAATTGAGTTGTGAAGAAACTGAAGCGAGTTCTTCGGCTAACTGTTGGGAAAACACTTGGGTAATTTCTGGATATTGACCAATTAACTCCCGCATTTTCTCGCTTTTGATCAACCAAAACCGACATTCACTCTTCGTAACAATGGTTTCGCGCGTCGGCTGATCGAGAATTAAAGCTTGCAAATTAATAATGCTACCGGGCAGTAAGCTGACATCAGAGGAAAGTTTTGAAGTGTCTTGACTTTCCGCTTTTCCGGATTGGAGAATGTAGAGTCCCACGGGTTGGGTTTGGGCTTTGACCAGCGTTTGATTGGCGCCAGCAGTTCGTTCCTCTAAAAACGGCGCGATCGCGCTCAGTACCTTTTCCGGCAACACCGTCAATGCTGTGCGTTCTTGCAACCAAGTGACTAATTTGGGAACACTCATCCGATTCCCTCCCTTGTTTTGTTTAACTCACATTTTATGATGCTGATTTCAAACTGGGGATTAAGTTTTATAATTGCATTAATTATTCATGTTTTTTCTTTTGACCGGATTGAGTTTATTGACCAAAAGCTTATTCAAAAACCATTTCTTTTAAAAATTAAATAATTATTTTTTATTGATTAAAATGAGCAAACTAGAAAAAATTAATCTCATTCAACAAAGTAAAAAAACGACAACCGAAGAAGCTTTAAATATTTTCGATCAGTTAGAGGAAACCAACTTAGAGTTCATGATCGGGCAATGGAAAGGATATGGTATCCATACCAATCATCCAATGGATGGTTTATTAGAATTTTTTGATTGGTATGGCAAAGAATTTGTTAGTCCTGAGCAAGTGCATCCTTTATTATTTATAGATAATGATCATCAAGTCACTGCAATTACTCCCAATCCCACCTTCATTCAATTAGTAGTATATTGGGAGCGACTACCCAAAGCAAAAATCTTTAAATGGCTCTTTCGTCTAGTTTTACCTCTATTTAAAACCCAAAACTTTAAAGCCCGATTACGAATGATGGAGTATCGTCAACAAGTAAGTGCGACCATGATTTACGATGAGCTACCGATTCTGGATACATTTCGGAAAATTGACCAAAATACCGTGTTAGGTATTATGGACTTTAAAGCAGTTCCTGAACCTTTCTTTTTCCTATTACAACGAGTTGAATCAGTTTGACAATAGAACTTTAGTGACTACTTATTTGCAATAGATAAAAATCAATGAAATATTACTTAATAGCAGTCAATCAACTATACAAACATCTGTTAAGTTCACTGTTGATTGATGTCTTCGCTTGAGAAACTATAAGAAGTAGTTATTTCTAGATCAAGGAGTAATTTCCAAAATGACCCGGTCACAATCCTCTTTTTCCGAATTGAAATGGACACCGCAAGCCCAAGCTAAATTAAAAAATATTCCCTTCTTTGTGCGCTCTCAAGCCCGCCATCGAGTAGAAGAAATGGCTTATGCCGCTCATTCCGAAGTGGTCACTGCCGAAATGGTGGAAGAGGCGCGCCAAAAATTTGGGAATTAAGTCAAGTCAGAAAAAATGGAGCCGAGCAGAATCGAACTGCTGTCCAAACTGGCTATTGACCGTCCGCTCATTCACAGGCTTAGTTGCTCTTACCCTGAGCAACGGGGCTCATCCTTTTTCCCGGATGAAAGGGATCTCTGGTGAAGTCTTATCGCTTGACCAACCAGAGATGGTTCAAGCGAGCAACCGTTGGGGTTTTACCCATCGCCCTTAACGGTGTCAGACGATGAGTGCTCGAACCTAGTTAGAGGTTTTGTTTAGGCAACAGCAGCTGCCTTACGAGCGAAAGGAACGATGTTGTTCGCAATTACTATTTGTTTGAGCCTTGATTTGTGAGAGTAGACTCCCTCTCAGCCTGCATCACGGGGTGGCTTTTACCAGCCTGTCGAAACCATTACGGCCCCGTGCCTCTATTTGTTATTATAAAGGATTGATTCAAGTTTTGACAAGTATAGAGCAGCGGTTATCGCAGGGCTTGCGTGCGTTGTTGGTAGGATCGTGGGTTTAAGCCATCTCCTTGGGTGGGATTATTCATTTGATTCATCTGCGCTTTTAGAGCTTGGATCCGATCACCAGTGGCAGGGTGAGTACTTAAAAAACTCGGTGGAGAACCCCCTTGCCGTTGTAATTTCTCCATGAAAGTCACCATCCCAATAGGAGCATAACCCGCTCTGGTTAAGGTTCTTAAACCTTTTTCATCCGCTTCTAGTTCATCTTGACGGCTATTCGGACGACTGACTGCTAATTCCACTCCAATTTGGACAGCATTACTTTCATCTAATCCGGCTGCCGAAAGAAGTCCTTGCGCGATCGCGCGTTCTCTCATTTGTTCAACGGCATGTTTGGCTTCAATATGACCAATTTCGTGGGCAACTACACTGGCTAATTCTGATTCATTTTCAGCCGTTGCGATTAATCCTGTATTGATATAAACAAAGCCGCCCATTGTTGCAAAGGCATTAATACTGTCATCTTGCACCACTTGGAAAGTATAAGGAATATTGGGACGGTCACTGTGGGGAACGAGGCGTTGACCAATGCGATCAACATAAGCATTCAGTTGACCGTTACGAGACAAAGTGATTTGGTTGTTAACTAATTGCTGATTAATTTGTTTCCCTAACTTGACCTCTTGTTGGTCGGACATATTGGAAAGTTGAAACACTTGTACGCCTCGGAAGAGAATATCAAAGAAGGAAAACCCTTGTGCGACTTGTGGCGTTCCAACTACTAAACCAGTCGCAATGAGAAGTGAAAGGAGTCCATAGCGCCATCGCTTCTGTATGGGTTTGACAAGGTTTAATACGGTGGTCTTCATAAGAATAAAATCAAAAGCATGAAATGAGGAGTTTACTTTAGTTCTAACAATAATTTTTTCAATGCGGGTTGAAGCTAGGTAAGAAAAAGAATCGGCACAAATTCATTGATCGCTAAAATATCAGCAATGCAGATGACGAGGAGTGAGGGTGAATCTTGAAGTGACTCTTGATTTGTTCTATAGTCATTGCTCTCGCCTCTGCACGATCGGCAGTGAAACAGTAAATGTTGTGCCGACTCCTAACTGGGAAGTTACAGTAATTTTGCCATCCATGCCCTCAACTAGGGTTTTAACAATGGATAGACCAAGCCCCGTGCCGCCTGTTGAGCGGGAACGTGCATCATCGACTCGATAAAACCGTTCAAAGATCCGACTTTGTTGAGCAAAGGGAATACCAAGCCCTTGATCACGCACTGCTAACATCGCCGTATCTCCTTTGTTTTGTAAATTAAGCACGACAGGGTGTTCAGGTTCAGAATATTTAACCGCGTTATCGATTAAGTTAAGGAGAACTTGCTTGAGACGATTGGCATCAACTTGGACGGGAACGGGCTTTGCTGTTCCTTCATATATAATAGCGCGATCATGGTATTGCTCAGCGAGACTAATCACTTCCTGTACAAAAGCTTTTAAACCCACTTGTTCCATTTGAAATTGCATCTGACCGTTATCAATCCGTGCCAATGTCAGTAAATCTTGTAGGAGTTGAATGGTGCGATTCGCTTCTGAAGTTGCCATTGCTAAGGCTTCTCGTTGCGGCGAGCTTAAGTTGTCTCCTCGTCTTTGCACACTTTGTAAATAACCAGAAACAATTGTGAGAGGAGTACGTAATTCATGAGACACATCACTCACAAATTGCCGTTGGTGTTCCCAAGCCGTGTGTAAGCGCATCAGCATCTCATCAAATCGTTCTGCCAGTTGTTTGACTTCAGTAGGAGCGCGATTCAGTTCGATTTTCGCTTCTCCCAATTGATCGGCAGAGATACTTTCTGTGAGTTGACAAATGCGATGGAGAGGAACCAGCGATCGCGCAATATACACTCCGCCAGCGATACTCATTCCCCCAATTGCTACTATTGTTGCAATCCCCAAATTTCTAATCATCTGTAGAAACATCATTTGATCCGGGCTAATATCTTGAGCAATATACAGTTCTCCCAAGGTTTGATTATTGACGACTAAAGAACTTGCACAAAGTACCCAATAACGATCTTCAATTTCCGAAACATCTGCCCCAGAAAAGGGAAATACAGAAAGTTGCGGTGATACGGGTAACGGTTGCGGTGCTTCTAACCCTCCTGTACGGGCAATTAATTGTCCTTGTTCATCTTCAATCCAGAGAAAAACATTATCCCGACTCAAATTTTGCACTGCTTTTTGCATCGCTTCCTGGGGCGAATACATCTGCTGATAAATTTCGATATCTTGCGGTATGCGTTGTGCCAAATAGACAATATTCTCCTTGTGAGCCGCAATGAGAATTTGCTTCATACTCCAACCTAACCAAATAGCAACTCCACCCAAACCTACAGCCGACACCGTTGCAATCCCAATTGTGAGACGAAATCGCAGCGATCGCGGATTCCAAGCGGTAAACGCACGATGAATTTTTTTTGGCCAAGAGTGGAATCGGGTCATCAGAGATTAAAAAGTTCAGCTATTACCATTTCCAAGTTAAAGGGTTATCCTGAGAAGAACCTGAAAGAAGAGACTGAACTCACTCTGCTGTCACTGAACCTGATCGATCTAACGAAAAGACTTTTTCATCACAATTCTATGGAGTTGGGCTTCTTGATGTTGGAAAAAGAGCCAAGCAATCGGAAAGAAAGTCAGGTAGCGATTATGAATTTTCAGACCCACTAACGCTAATGATTTCTCTTGGTTCTTTACTAACCTGTCATACCAGGCTTTGATTGTGGGTTTGTAGTCATGGATTGAGTCATGAGTCATACTAAAGCCCACACTTTCTGCTGCTTCTATATGCTTGCGATGCAGTGCAAGCAGAGAACCCGGGAAAAAGAGTTGCAACAACACTGCTGACACTGGATAAGATTCACGTTCAAATGAAAAGAATTGATGAATAGCTAGACCATCTGGGGTAAGAGCGTCATAGATTTTCTGATACACCGCTTGTAATTCTTGAGGTCTAACGTGTTCTAAAGCCCCTATTGAGAAGATACGGTCATAGGGGGCATTGTCAAATGGAGCTGTAATAAAATTAGTCAGAGAGACATTAAACCCTAATTTTTCACGATTGTAGGCTAGTTGTTCATGTGATAAAGTAAATCCTTCTAATTCACCTTGATGTCCAGAATCTTCGAGGAATTTTAGCATTGCCCCCCAACCACAGCCTAGATCCAAAATCTTCTCATGACCGCTCAACTTTAAGAGAGAGAGAATATATTCCGCTTTGTTTGTCTGCGCTTCTTCTAAAGTTTCTGTATCACTTAAAAATTCAGCACAAGTATAGAATTTATACTTAGTATCGAGAAATAGAGCATAGAATTCGTTGGATATATCGTAATGGGTGGCAATGCCATGAGCATGATCTTGTTTCAGCATCAAATCGAGATATGCTTTGCGCCGTGACTCCGGAGGATAAGCTTTCATCAACGATTCCAGCCATAATGATTTTGGTTCTGTCCAAAACTGCCAGTTTTCGACGGGGTCTAAAGGCAGGGGGGCATGAATTCTGTAGTTGGCAATTGCATAAAGTGGACCGTAAGCAATGAGATTTGAGACCAATTGAGATAATCTTGTGAGATTATTCATTTTAGGTATCTATGCTGAAACGCATCAGTATTAGTACTAGATATCCATCAAATATAACCCCTGACTTTTAAGTTTTTTAGAGAGCCACTAATTTTCATTAAGAAATAGCTAAATAACGTTACAATTACTTACTTTTTTCTCTAAAGTTAAAGTAATAAGAATTGCCATCATTAAGGTAATTTTTTACTAACCGATTGGAGAGGTATATAAAATGAATGCTAATCAATTACTATACCGAAAGGCACAAGGCGAACAAGTTTTCTCTAGAGCTGCTTTACATGGTGCAGATTTAAAAGGAACATATCTCGAAGAGATTGATCTGAGTGACGCTGACTTAAGTAATGCTGATTTAAGCGAAGCAACACTCTGCGGCAGTAATCTCAGCGGTGCCAATCTCACAAATGCTGATCTGAGTCATGCTGATCTACGGAGTGCTAATTTAAGTCAAGTGAACTTAATTGGCGCTAATTTGGTTGGAGCTAGACTAGGAAGAGCTAACTTAAGCGGAGCCGATTTGCGAGGTGCAGATTTATCAGATGCTGACTTGAGTGGTGCGACTTTAATGGATGCAGAACTCAATGGCGCGCTTCTTGCTGGTGCTAATATTAGCGATGCTGAATTGCAACAGGCGGCAACAACCTCCGGTGTTTATCATCAGTGGAGAAGTTGGTCGGGAAGTTAATCGATTCCTTGTGCTGATTATTTCCTATTACAGTTGAGAAATGAGGGTCTAACTCTTAATTTACTTTCATCTCATTTCGTATAATGGGCGGTATTGGATTTGAACCAATGGCATCCTGCTTGTAAGGCAGGCGCTCTACCGCTGAGCTAACCGCCCAAACCTTCACTAGAATAACACAGGTATTTAGTAAAAGCAATAATTACTCTCAAATTGCTCCCATCTCTGAAGACGGGAGCAAGATTAATTTAAACAGAGGCAAAGTAAACTTTGGATTTGACGGGATCGGGATTCATTGTTTTTTCACCGGGCTTCCAGCCTTCAGGGCAGACTTCGTCTGGGTTAGCTTGGACATATTGGATCGCTTGCAGAGTCCGTAACACTTCGTCAACGTTACGTCCGAAGGCAAGGTTGTTAACAGTAGCGTGTTGGATGGTTCCTTCTTTATCGATAATAAAGAGTCCTCTGAGGGCAACTCCAGCATCGGGGTCGAGGACATTGTAAGCATTGCTAATTTCTTTTTTAATATCGGAGACGAGGGGAATATTCAGGTCACCGACACCACCGTTTTTACGATCAGTTTGAATCCAAGCAAGGTGAGAAAATTCACTATCGACAGAAACCCCTAAAATTTGGGTGTTGATGTCTTTGAATTCTTGGGCGCGATCGCTGAAGGAGGTAATTTCAGTGGGGCAAACAAAGGTGAAGTCTAAGGGATAGAAGAATAAGACAACATACTGTCCACGAAAATCAGACAGACTGAGGGTCTTAAATTCTTGGTTTTCAACCGCAGTTGCGGAAAAATCAGGGGCTTGTTGTCCGACTCTGAGGCATCCTTCTGTCATGGGAAATACTCCTTAGTAACAAAGTTTACTAACTGTTACAACTATATCATAGTCATAACGATTTTGAGTAGTGGGATGAGTGATTGCTCCTGGGGTCACTGCTCACTGCTAACAATCAACTATTGCCCAATTCCTTAGATCGCGCTGTTGCCGCCTGCACGGCTTTAATGACTGCAGATCGGAACCCGGCTGCTTCTAATTCAGTCACTCCAGCAATAGTGGTGCCGCCTGGACTGGTTACCCGATCTTTGAGTTGGGCAGGGTGGAGTTGTTCTTGTTGGAGCAGGGTGGCTGTTCCGAAAACGGTTTGCATCGCTAGCTGCAAAGCAGTGGGACGAGGTAAACCGGCAGCAACTCCCCCATCTGCTAAGGATTCAATCATGAGGGCAACATAAGCCGGACCGGAACCAGCAACTCCGGTTACAGCATCCATGGCTGACTCAGGAACTTCTACAACTTCTCCGATCGCGCTGAGGATGGTTTTTGCAAGTGTCAGTTGTTCCGGTCTTAAACCCGATCCAGCAGCGATCGCGCTCATGCTAGCGCCCACTGTGGCATTCGTATTCGGCATGACTCGCACCACTGGCAAGGGATCTAACCCAGCTTTGAGGCGTAAAATGGGAATCCCTGCCAAGATAGAAATTAAGAGGGGCAAATGTTCAAGATTTTCCTTCGCACCATCCCAATCTGATTCAATGCGAGGTAAAATTTGGGGTTTCACCGCCAGCAGCAATACTTCTGAAGTGGACTGCATGACTTGGCGATTACTGTCAGTTACTTCAACGTGATAACGCTGCGCTAACTCCTCTCGTCTTTGGAGTGAAGGGTCACTGACCAAAACTGTTTCTGGAGGATACATCTCTTGCGCAATAAGGCGGGAGAGGATTGCTTCACCCATCACCCCGCCGCCAATCATTCCAAACCGTATAGACACTATTATTGACGAATTCGATTGTCGTTACTATGCGGTTTAATTTTATCTTATTGCGCGATCGGGTTTTGTTCTTTTTGCCAAGTTGCACTCGAAGGCATCGGATGGACATTTGCTTGCGTCGCACTTTGATGGGGAGCAGTTCCTTGTGTCGTATGAGAGCGACTTGTAACTTGGACGCAGCTTGGTGTAAACAGAAAAATACTTTCTCCCACACGCTCTTGATGACCATCGATTGCATAGGTACCACCAGCAACAAAATCAACAGCGCGTTGGGCATCATCCGGTTCCATCATGTTGAGATTGAGAATCACTGTTTTCCGTTCCCGTAAAACTTGAATCACCTCTGCCATTTTCTCAAAGGATTGAGGTTCAAGCATGACAATTTCGTTCAGTCCGTTATTTGCACCAGGCATACCAATTACATTACTTTTTGATGAGGTTGTTTTGAGTTCTTGAGTTTCTGTAGTGAAGTGCGGGCGTCGTTGTGAGCGATGGCGTTGTTCAGTTTCTAGATTAGAACCGACATGAGGTTGCGTTGAATAATTAGAATCGTCCATTTCTTCTTCGTCATAATAATCTTCATCGAGATCATCGGGTTCATTAATACCAATAAAATCTTTAAATCTGTTCAAGACATTACTCATAGTTTTTTTCCTCACAAACTCATACCATTGATTGATGTTAACCCTCTTTTGTGATTTTGAATAGAGGATAAATACGGAAACCCTTATAATTAATTCTTGGCTGTCTAATCCAAAGTAATCTCAAGGGTTGTGTAATCAGAGATCATTTTATCTCTGATATTTTTTCTGGAGTCAACAAATAAAGATTACTTCCAGCAAGTGTTAGTTGAGATGATCAAAAAATCATCATTTCTTTTGCTAACCTTAACTTCCAATTATGAAGTTCACGCCAATTTTACTCTGAAAGTTTACATTTGAAAAATCTTTTATATTTCGTTTTGTTAAACTGGACGCTCACCAAAGATGGTTCGACCCAAGCGAATCATTGTTGCTCCAGCTTCAATTGCAGCGAGATAATCGGCTGACATCCCCATTGAAAGTTCCTTCATCTCTAGATGAGCGTAATGTTGAGAGGCAATTTGCTGAGATAAGTCACGGACTTTGTCAAACCCAAGTCGTATTTCTTCTGGGGACTGATCAAAGGGGAGAATTGTCATCAATCCTTGAATTTTAAGATTTTGGTATTGATCCAAAGTGGGAAGTGCCTCTAATAATTCGGGAATAGTCCAGCCATATTTATTAGGATCTGGCAGTGGTTTGACTTGAAGCAGAAGCTTAGGCGGGGCAATTGCTAATTCTGTGGTCAGACGACTGAGACGTTGAGCGAGCTTCGCCCGGTCGCAGGTATGAATCCAGTGGAAATGCATTAAAGCCAATTTAGCTTTGTTGGTTTGGAGATGGCCAATAAAATGCCAACGAATATCACTTAAATTTTGTAATTCTTTTTGTTTAGCCAGGGCTTCTTGAATTTTATTTTCACCAAAATCCCGAATTCCTGCTGCATAGGCTTCTCGTATCTTCTCAACGGAAACCGTTTTAGTGACGGCAATTAACCGAACGTGTGGAGGAATGGTTTCACGAAGTTCCTGAATCCGTTTTGTGATGTCGACAGTCATTGAAAAATACGTTTATAGGTCTCACTTAAAGCAGAATAGTCTTCTTTTGCACCCAGACGACGGAGTTTCCGTAATCGATTTTCGATGAGTAAACGGGCTTCTGACCGACTTTTAGGTTCAAAGGCTAATCCTTCTTCATTGACAGTTACCAGAAAAAAGAGACGTTGAGCATAGAGGGTCGTAAAAATTTCTCGATTCGGCTCAACGATGCAAACTCGATAGAGTAAGCCAAAAGTAGGGTGATTCAGGTAAGTTTCGTTAGTATTCATTCAAATTTTACGTAATTTTCGCCCAGAACTCTCGACAAATATCTCTGATAACGGCTATGGGTAAGGAAACGTGAGTTAGATAGTCGTTCCTAAAATATAGAGAACAATAAATAGATGATATCTTGCTTTGGGCGCGATCGCATCACAGTGCCCTACATTCGTTATCGATTCAGCCGTCTGCAATTACGTTTCCCCCCTATTGCGCAACGTAACTGTTACCTCGTCCCTGTTCTTCAACTCGAATGAGGATACCTTAAGCTTTGTTGTCTTGTTAAGTTTCAACCGTTTGGCTTTTTCTATACATCCCACCGTGACCAATAGTTTAATTTAGGGACGAAGACCTTCGAGAAAAGGAACCTCAAAACACTTCTGATGCATCACTGGACCATGACCAAAGTAACCCTCTTCCCCAAATAATTCACCATGGTCAGCAGTAATGATCAGGTAGGTATTCTCTGGACATTTAGCTAGCAACTTACTTAATAATCCATCAATGTACTCAACGCATTTCACCTGTTGTTGATGAAGCTCTTGCATTTGATGGTGATCGAAAAAAGTTGGCGTTTCTGAGTCATGATTCTCTGCTTCAGTTGTCCGCATATCATCCATTTTCTTAAAGACTCCATGCACTCCAGAAATATGCGGTAAATTTTCTCCAGAAAGCATGTAAGGATAATGAGTTTCTCCTAAGTTAAAGAAATAGAATTTAGGTTGAGAACCACTAAACTCTACCAAATTAACCATAGAAGCAAAATCATTATGGTTCGACATCAATTGATAATCATTAAAGTAGGTGTTGATATTGGTGAATTGATTAAGCACTGGCATCGAGACCCGAGCAATCGTTTCATATCCGAGATCTTGCAAAACTTTAGGAAGCGATAGTTGGGGTAAAAAAGTTTTGAAAGATAAATCAGGAATTCCCAAGCGATCAATCCACTTTGTAAACTCTTCCTTGTAAATTTCAGATGCAAATACTCCTTTTGGGCTTTTATGAGGCATCATCCCCATTAACAAAGCGTAGTGTGAAGGGGAAGTCCATGAAGCATAACTGTAACGCAGTTCAGCTTGACCTAGTTTATCCATATTGGGAGTAAAAGCAGTTTTGTAGCTGTCATAACGACAACTATCCATAATGATGTAAACAATATGATTCGGCATAGTCACTATCTCCCCCATTCTGGAGGTTGAATCCTCAAACTAAATAATATTTTTAGTCATTTGCATTGATGAAGTTTCTGTCCATGGACCTTCTCCCGCAATGACTTCCACATCTCCCTTTTTACCATAGAGCACTTCCTCCACAAAAAATTGACTTCCAGCACACACTGGAATAGGAATAATTCCCCGCTCTTTAAATTGGCGTTGGATCGCTGTTGAAGCCATGCCAGTTGTTTCCCAAGGTCCCCATTGGATAGCAATCACTCGTGTTTGTGGCCAAGACTGGTCTAATTGCCATGCCAAACGAGTGATGACCTCATTAGTTGCCCCATAGTCTCCCTGTCCTCGGTTGCCAAAGCGACCGGCAACTGAAGCAAAGAAGACTAAAAGTTTGAGCGATTCGGGTCGCAAGTACTGACTGAGGACAAACGCACTATCTGCTTTGGTATCAAAGACGCGATTGAAGGAGTCCAATTGTTTATCAACAATCAGTTTGTCTTCAATAATGCCTGCACCATGAATAACTGCATCAATTCGCCCGTAGCGAGCATAGATGTCATCAAGGACATGACCGAATCTCTTGGCGTCACAGACATCAACCGCATGATATTCAACCACCCCCTGCTCTCGAAACCATTGTAAATTTTTGCGATTAGCGCGAGTATTGAGTAAATCTTGGAGAGTCTTTTCAATCTGGGCTGGGGTTGTTGATTTTCCTTCTGCCTTGGCCTGAGCTAATAACTTTCGCCTTAACTCATTTAAATCATGTATCCCTTGAGTCATTGAAGATTCGGGTTCTGGCTCGGAGGAGCGACCCAAAATAATTAAGGTCATGCCGGGAATCATGAAATCTTTCATGACTTCACATGTAATGCCTCGCGCACCGCCTGTTACTAAAATAATCCAATTTGAGTTAGGTTGTAATTGCTGGGTTGATGGGGAAGGAGATAGCGATTGCAATACAGGCTCAAAAGAGGTGCGTTCTCCCTGAGGATAGCCAACTTCAACAAGAGAACTGGTGGAGCATAATTCCTGTAAAATTTGCTGTACTAGAGCATCTGGAGGTTGATTTGCATCACAATCAAGAGCTTTAGCAGACACGTTAGGCCATTCCTGAACAAGGGTTTTCAAAAGCCCATTATGGCAACCACCAGTGACAGGTCCAGGACCAGTGATTTGATTACGACCAAAGGCACCGCCTAGCAAGGAGACTGACACCACTTGAAATTGACCGTTTTGGTGGGCATCATTCGCACTCAACTGTAATAAAGTAAATAAACCTTTTGCATCGATTAAAGCGCGATCGCGCCAACTTTGGAAATCTCGAGGGACTTCAAAGCTCAAAGCCGTTAAGTGAATCAGACCTGAAATCGTGCCATATTGAGCTCGTACCGCTTGGAATTCCTCATTTAAGGCGCTAATGGAACATAAAACAGATTGGGGCAAAATCTGAGCCTTTGCTCCTTTTTTCTGAATAGCGTCTACTACCTTGGGCGCTAGACCCAAATCATCTTCACTCACCCAATAGAATCCAGATAGAGATTCTAGAGCATGATCACGAATTGCCTCAACCTGAGCCTTCATAAGGTAGCGGGGAACTAGAGCAGTCCCCGCTTCAGGCTTTCCCAGGCGTTGTCCCTCCTGAGTATCGACGGGAGACAATTTGAGGATAGCATCAATCAAACCATTGAAAGTTTTGACTTGGGTCAAGTAATCCATTTGGGTGCGAATTTGTTCCATCAATGTTTCAGGTAAACTTTTTTCGAGAGCCCCTAAAATTTCAACTCGCTTAATCGAATCAATTCCCAACTCTGCTTCAATATCCTGATCCAATTTCAATACTTCTGTTGGATATCCAGTGAGATTACTAACGAGTTCTAACAAATTATCGGTAAGAGTGTCCCGATCTATAGCGGTTGATGGTGCCTCTTGTTGAGGGGTTGGATGCAATTGAGATGTTGCAGGCGGTGATTGTCTGTTGGCTTCTGAAGTGATTGATTGAGGTTGCCGTATAGGAGTCCTAGCTGGCGTTTTGACTTGAGCCGAATCAGCAGGTGTTGGAGGATTGGTATGAGGGACAAGCGGTTGAGGGGGAGCAGACGGTTGAGGGGTATTTTTCATCTGTCCATTTGAAAATGATTGCAGGGAGCGGCGAGTTACTGATGATTGAGGCGTTAACCGATGCGATTGTAAAGTCTGCGTTTGACTATTTTGATTTTGATCGAAAAGATGATGCAGGACTCGCTCTTGACTTGCCAAAAATTCGCGCATCGTTTCCTGATACGTCTGATAGGCTAATAAAGCTGCATTGGTTAAATCATTCGGCATTGATTCGTTTTGCTTCATGGTAGTGTGCTGTACTCCCTTATCGGATTGAGGAACTGGTCTAAAATTAGTCTGCGGATCTGAGAACGAGGTCAAAGCTTGAGCAGTTGCTTGATGCTCTGAAACATTAGTATAGGCTTGTCTGGGTTTAGTACTATCTTCGGTTGAGCAATTTTCTTCCTGACCCTGCTCGCTCTGATGGTTAGAAGGCTGGTTGTCATCCGGATTGGATTGCCCATTGCTAGAACGAGAGGCAGCGGAAAGCAATGTTTCTAATTTGATAGGGGGTAGCACCTCAAGTGTTTCTGTTTGTTTTCGGACCCGAGCCCCACTGAGCATCCAGATTGTAGAAGATAGCGGTGGATCTTTGGCTAAGCTGGTTAACTCAGAGCGTTCTAGAGCCTTAACGCTTCGATGACGGTACAACGCCTTTAAATCTACCTCAACTCCTTGAGTGACTAAAGTGGCTAAGGCAATTAATAAACCTCGTAAACCACCATCGTAATTGCCGAAAGACACGGCTATACAATCCTGATGTGGCAAAGTTTGATTCACGAGATTACTGAGAAGACTCCGGGGAGATAGTTCTAAGAAAACTCTTGCCCCTGCTTGATACATTGCTTCAATTTGACCCTTAAATTGTACGGGTTGCACCAGATGTTCTGCGAGAAGGGTGCGAACAGCGGTAGGGTCATGGCTATGGGGAGCAGCTGTAACATTGGCATAGACTGGAAATTGAGGGGGAACAATCTCAAAATCTTGCAAAGCTTCAATCCAAGACTGTCGGGCAGACTGCATCTGAGAAGAATGAAATGCACCTGCGACTGAGAGGATCTTCACTTTAACCCCATCCGCTTTTAAAAGAGCTACCACTTGTTCTACTGCCGAGCCGGGTCCGGAAATAACAGACTGCAAAGGAGAATTAATATTAGAGATAACCACACTCGGATGCTGCTGAAGATAGGGTTGGAGTTCTTCTTCTCCTAACATCACCGCTGCCATCCGACCAGGTTGCGTCAAACAAGCTTCTGCCATCACTTGCCCCCGTTGTTTAGAAAGGAGGAGAAAATCTCTTGGCTTGAGAGCACCCGCAGCATAGAGAGCAGAATATTCCCCATAGCTATGTCCTGCTGCCATATCTGGAACTATTCCTAAACGATTGAGGAGATGAAAATAGCCCATTGCTAAGGCACCAACGGCGGGTTGAGTGACCCCAGTGCCCCGGAGTGCTTGTTCTTGCTCTTGCGTTTGTTCTTCTGAAAAGCTCGCGGGCGGATAAATCATCTGACTTAAAGGCTGAGGAAACTCCGACCATAATGTGGCATCGGCAAACTCTAGTGCCTGACGAAGCTCATTGAGATACAAGGTGACTTCTCGTCCCATATTTAAGAACTGAGATCCTTGCCCTGGAAACAAAATTGCTAATTTACCAGGGGATTGATCAGCAGCCGAACCCAGTTGAATGTGTGGTTGTAATGGACTCTGATTTAGAGGTTCACGTAACTGTGCTATGAGTTTTGTCAGAGTTTGCTTAAGTTCTAAACGATTGTGCACAACTAAACCTAAACAAACCTTTTGTCGCCCTTCCTCTTGAATTGCTTTGATGAGCGTATAGGCTAGGTCACCGAGTCGCAAGCGATTTCCTGCCTGAACCACACGCTGCAGCCATTCAACTTTTTGTAATAAGGCATCATGGGTGGGTGCTTGTAGTATCAAGAGTTCAGCTGGCCAGTCTTGAGCACCAATTTCCGGTTGTCTCCAATCTGGTTGATCTTCTTCGAGGAGGGCATGATAGTTGGTGCCGCCAAAACCAAATGCACTCACAGCTGCTCGTCTTGGGTGATCGGGGCGGGCTAACCAAGGGCGGGGTTGGTTCAGTAAATAAACTGGACTTTGAGGAGTGGTGATGGGGGCGAGCGGATTTTCCACTCCATAGTGGGGTGGCAGTACTTTGTGATAGAGAGACAAGATAGCTTTAATCAAGCCGGTAACGCCAGCTGAGGATTTTGTATGCCCAATGAGTGATTTGATCGATCCGATCGCGCAAGTTTTCGACTCAGCTTGGTGATCTTGTAAGAGTTGCGTAATGGTTTCTAGTTCTGCGCGATCGCCAGCAACGGTTCCTGTTCCGTGGGCTTCGTAGAGCCCTAGGGTTTTCGGAGAAATCCCAGCTTTTTGATAAACTCGAGCCAAGGCGCGGCGCTGACCAGTAGGATGAGGCGCTGTCATACTGAGCGCTCTGCCATCACTGGAACCGGCGGAGGCTTTAATGACTGCATAAATGCGATCCCCATCTCGTTTGGCATCAGCTAAACGTTTCATCACAATCACAGCCAGTCCCTCACTAATCACAATGCCATCGGCAGATTGATCGAAGGGACGCGGTTGACCCGTAGGAGAAAGCGCTTGCGTTTTACTAAAACAGAGGTAACTAAAAGGACTGAGATTGGTATCAATCCCACCCGCGATCGCGACATTACTGGTGCCCGTTTCTAACTCTCGTGTTGCCAAATGAATTGCTGCTAGGGAAGAACCACAAGCTGCATCTACAGTAAAATTACTACCGCCCAAGTTAAAACGATTTGCCACTCGTCCTGCTGCGACATTCAGTAACAAACCCGGAAAAGAATCTTCAGTCCATTCCGGAAAACGTTGCCAAACGGGTTCTCCTGGATCTCCCATTAACTGATGAATTTCAGAGCGAGCTGCATATTTAGACCCTAAATCGCCAATGCCACCGCCAGCGCCTAAAATAACAGCAGTATGTTCACGATCAAAGTCGCCTTTGTCATAACCGGCATCTTCTAAAGCCAAACGAACTGTTTCCAGAGTTAACAGTTGAAGCGGTTCAATTGACTTTAAAGAATTGGGCGGGATCCCAAACTTGAGGGGATCGAAGGGCACCTCATCCAGAAAAGCCCCCCATTTCGAGTAAATTTTGTCTCGCGCACTTGGATCTGAGTTGTAATATAAACGCCAATCCCATCTATTTTCTGGAATTTCGCTCAAACAGTTCACTTGTTGAATGATATTTTGCCAGAACGTTTCAGGGTCTTGAGCTTTTGGCAAGAGAGTCCCCATCCCAATAATTGCAATATCAGCAGGGGTCGGCGTTGCATCAATGTCCAAGTTTTGCGGAACCGTAACCGCTTGAATCAAGCCTGTGCTACGAACAGACACTTCTTTGTGAAGTTCCGATATGGTGCTGACTTTTGATTGCAGGGTCGCGACTTGACCAATCATGTACATCCCATCTTGCTTTTGAGTATCAGCATCAACGGGAATAATGCCCTCGGTGGTCCTCACTAAACCCTTCGATGCCACTCGCAAGCGACCGAGGGTGAGATTGTCCAATGCTGCTTTAATGTCCTCTAATGAGCACTGTTCGCGCTTTAGGCGTTGCCGAGTGGCCTGAAATTCTTGGGCAAAGGGGGTAACCGCGCAACGATTGGCATGTCCTGGTCCGATTTCTAGGTTGACTGTTTCCTGACAATCTAAAATCACTCGCTGAAATTGTTCGCCAATTGCCTGATGGCGGACTGCTTCTTCGGTAAAGAGATAAGCACTGCCCATTAAGACACCGATTTTCATCCCTCGTTCGGCTAGAGGGGCTGCCATCGCCGTAACCATGGCAGCGGATTGAGCATCATGAATCCCACCAGCAAATAAGACATGAATCTTAGACACTAATTCTGGAGGTGTTTCAGTCAAGAGGGTATCCACCATACTGTTCCAGAGGACGAAGCTGCTTAAAGGTCCAACATGACCACCACATTCTCGCCCTTCAAAAATAAAACGACAGACCCCTTGACTTAAAAAGAGTTTGAGCAGAGCTGGGGTGGGAACGTGCAAATAAGTCGCAATGCCTTGTTCTTCCAACTGTTTGGCTTGATCCGGTCGACCACCGGCAATCAGGGCAAAGGGCGGCTTAACCTGCATCACCGCTTCCAGTTGGATTTTCCGGAGTTCTGGGGGCACAAACCCTAGAATACCAATTCCCCAAGCGCGATCGCCGACTAGGGCTTTTGTTTCTTCAAGTAATTGCAAGACTTGCTCCCCCTTCATGAGGGCTAAAGCCAACATTGGTAAGGCTCCTGCTTGCGCAACGGCATTGGCAAACTCAGCGCGATCGCTAACACGAGTCATTGGACCTTGTACGATAGGGTAAGTCGTCCCATGTGATTTAGCAAGCGGTGCATTAGGACTTAAGAGGGGAAATTTTTGCGCAATGGCAAGATGAGATTCCCCTACTTTTGAAATCGCTTGAATGAAGCGACCCGTTGTCCGATACTGTTCCCTGAAGCTAGCTGCTAAGCCGATGGCTTGCCCCATTGGCCATGCCAACTGACCAGACTCTTCCCAACCGAGAAGTGGTTGTGCTCGATGTCTCCAATTTTTCAGTTGTTCTTGCGGATCTTCAACCGCTAGTTCGACTTCCTCTGCAATTTGTCTCAGTTCTTCTACAGCCTTAAAGCCAGGGCGGGAAAAAACGCGGCATCCCCAACCAGTTGCTTCCCCAATCAACGCTGCTTCCTGACCATTACTATTGGCAATGAGCTTTTGCCAATCAGATGACAACGGAGATTCTGGCATGAGCCAAAGCTGGTCATCTAAAATCACCCCTGCAGCACCAATGGCATAACAAGCGGCTGCGGTATGGATGCCAATCCCCCCTTGTACATAAACAGGCACTTCAACAGCCTGAAGCAACTTCTGGGTTAAAACGAAGGTCGAGTCGATACTGCTCCAGCCCCCACTCTCATTCCCTCGCGCAACGATTCCCGATACCTCTAGCTCAGAACTTAAAAGTTTCAGTTGCTGAACATCTGTGATTTCTAGAAGTAATTTCAGGTTGAGATTAGCTAGGGCATCCAGAATATTTTGTGATTTTAAGCTGGCTTCCCAATCCGTTAAAATCAACCAATTCTGTGAACTGTTGTGGAAGTTTCCGAATGATGGATTGAAAATCTGATCAACACTGATCCTAATTCCAATTTGACCTGGATAGGCATCAGCCATTGTCATCAGTGTTGTTAAGTTTTGCTCAGCGACTATTGTTTTCGAGCCAACAAATTCCCAATCAAGAACCCCAATTCCCCCGGCTTGAATGGTAGCGAGGGCTGGTCCGATATGACTCAGTGTAGCAGGGATCACTGAAAAACAAGTGAAAAAAGTATTGGTGCTCGCAGGGGGAGAGTTTAACATGATGCTTGAAATATTTTAAATTAATAAAAAATGATTTCGATAAGATGAAATGAAAAATCTATTTAATTGCCAGAAAATACTTATGAATCAACCTCCAAAATATTAAGGAAGTCTTGATTTCATTTTATTAGGATCGAGCGAGTTAGCCAGAACTAAAGAAGACGTAAAAAGTTAACTCGTATTAAGCAAGGGTTTAATTTTTATTTCCGAATTCTCAGTCAATTAAGCCACTTGATGATTAATTTGACAGCAAGTTATTAAGAGAGTTTATTTTTTAAAGATACTTTTACACCAATTGCACATCCTCCTTTCTGGGTCAAGAGCGCTATTTTCTTTATTTGTCACGGAATTCTCATCAGCTGCAAAATTGATCCTCTATCAATTTGTTAAGTCAATTTACTTTTATAATACAAAAATAAATAGCTGGTTTATGATACATTCCGTGTAGGTACCCAAAAAGCCTATAATCAATCGTTAGTTTACCAACTTGCCATTTCATCTTATATCGAACTCTTAAGAACTACAACTAAACCTCTGAACTAACTAAATTAACGGTTAATTTTAATTAAGTATGACTCCTTTGCCTAATGAAATTGCAATTGTGGGCATGTCTGCCCTATACGCCAAGGCTCCCACCTTATCAACTTACTGGCAAAATATCCTGAATAAAGTCGATGCCATTCAGAACGCTCCAGACCGATGGACTCGTCGTTATCTTGATTCAGAATCACCGCTCTCGAATCGAATATATAATCGCAAAGCCGGATTTCTCTTAGATTTAGCTGAATTTGACCCAATGGAATTTGGAATTATGCCAAATTCTGTAGATGGGGGAGAACCGGAACAATTTCTAGCTCTCAAACAGGCTCGAGAGGCTTTAGCCGATGCCGGATATTTAAATCGTCCCTTTAATCGTGAAAAAACAGGCATTATTATCGGGCGCGGTGTGTATTTAAATCGGGGCAACATGAATTACATGCAACATGGTCTTGTGATTGACCAAACCCTAGAATTATTGGAACAGATTTGTCCCGATTTACCGGAATCAACTTGGGAAAAAATTCAGGCGGGAATTCGCAAGAGCCTCCCCCCGTTTGATGCCCAGACCATTCCAGGACTAGTGCCCAATATTATGACCGGTCGGATTGCGAATCGTTTAGATTTGATGGGACCGAACTACACCATTGATGCGGCTTGCGCCTCTTCTCTAATTGCGGTTGATTTAGCAACACAAGAACTCCTTAATGGACGCTGCGACATGATGGTCGTTGGTGGTGTTAATGTCAATATTACTCCCCAATGTTGCATGATGTTTTGTGCCATTGGCGCGCTTTCTCATGACAGAATTCATCCTTTCGGTAAAGGTGCTGAAGGGACTTTAATGGGAGAAGGCATTGGCATGCTTGTTCTCAAGCGTCTAGCAGATGCCGAACGAGATCATGATCGGATTTATGCTGTCATCAAAGGAGTGGGGACAGCAAGTGACGGCAAGAGCGTTGGTTTATTATCTCCTCGCTTAGAAGGAGAAGTTCTAGCCTTAAAACGGGCCTATGAGGAAGCTAAAGTTTTACCAGAAACGGTTGGTTTAATTGAAGCTCACGGCACTTCAATTCCATTGGGAGACAAAACAGAAATTGAAGCGTTATCCCAGCTATTTGGTAATCGTCAGAAAACTTTGCCCACTTGCGGAATTGGTACAGTAAAATCAATGATTGGTCATTGTCTTCCGGGATCAGGCATGGCAGGCATCATCAAAACGGCTTTAGCCCTGTATCATAAAGTCTTGCCTCCGACCTTATGCGATGAAGTTAATCCGGATCTGGGTTTTGAACAAACCCCCTTTTACGTGAACTCAGAGACGAGACCTTGGATTCATAGCCATGCTGAAGCTCCTCGACGAGCTGGGGTTAATGCCTTTGGCTTTGGCGGTATTAATGCCCATGCCATTTTGGAAGAATATCCTGGAGAACGATCGCCTCAGACCCCTCATTTATTTCGGGATTGGCCAGTCGAACTTTATGTCTTAGCCGCTGAAACCCGATCCGCCTTAATCGATAAAATTAACCGCTTACAACACATTCTGAAGCAATATCCAGCGCTGAATGAGATTGATTTAGCCTATACCTTAACTCAGCAGTCTCTTTTAGGACAATGTCGTCTGGCAATTGTTGCCAAAGATCTTCGAGACTTGCTGGCTAAACTGAGTACGGTCACTGAAAAGTTACCTAACCTGCAGCGACAGCATTGGCAAACGCGTACGGGGATTTATTATGTTGAGGCGGCTGACCCCGGCAAAATTGCCTTTCTGTTTTCTGGGGAAGGAGGACAATATCCCAATATGCTGGCTGATCTCTGTCTGCATTTTCCAGTGGTACGTCAATGGTTTGATCTATTAGACCAAGTTTTTGCTGAAGATCGAGATTATCCTCCAAGTGCCATTATTTTTCCCCCACCCACGACCCTCAGCCCAGAAACCGAAAAAGACCTAAAAGCTCAAATTCATGTTCAGGATGTTGCATCAGAGTTGAATTTTGTGGCTTCTCGGGCACTTTACGATCTGCTGGGGGAATTTGAAATTAAAGCGGATCTTGTTCTCGGTCATAGTGTAGGCGAAACGATCGCGCTGGGAATTTCTGGTATTTTGCCGGTTGGCCAAAACGGCTCTGAGTTGGTCAAGGTCATGAAGCAACTGAATCAAATTTACCGAGAAATTGAGGCTAAGATTAATACCCTCGAAGGGACACTGTTTACTGTTGGTGGCGTAGATGACTCAACACTGCAACACCTCATGCAAACTTCCCCCGTACCGGTTTATTTAGCAATAGACAATTGCCCCAATCAAGTGGTTCTTTTCAGCGAAACGTCAAAAGATAGCGCGATCGCCAATCATTTAATTGAGCATTTTAAGCAAGGGGGCGGGATTTGTGCTCGCTTACCGTATAGTCGGGCGAATCATACACCACTGAACACAGTGGTTCGGGATGCATTATTTTCCTTTTATCAAAGTCTTGAAGTGCAGCCGGCATCGATTCCACAGTATAGTTGTGTAACCTGTGACTCTTTTCCCCATGAACCAGAGCAAATCCGCACCTTGGCTGCTGATCATTGGGTGAGTCGGGTTCGCTTTCGAGAAACCATTACTAAACTTTATGAAGAAGGAGTGACCACTTTTATTGAAGTGGGGCCAAAGGGAACTCTCACCGGATTTGTCGGAGATATTTTGAAAGGGAAAGAACACTTAGCCCTAGCGACTGATCACCATCGACGCTCTAGTCTGGAACAAATTCAACATTTACTGGGACGCTTGTTTGTTCATCAAATGTCTGTCAAATTAGCAGCACTTTATGATCTGCGACAACCTACTTTGCTCGATTTAGACCAACTTGCCAGTGGTTCCCTGAAATCTCAGGCGCGATCGCGCCCCATTTCTCTCGATTTGCCGATGATTGAATTGGAACCCGACTTGATTGACACGATTAAAAGTCAATTGCGCAAATCAATCATTCAAACCGCCCCCCCATTTCCCGATTCATTGTCCCAGACGTCAAATCCAGTGGAAGCGAATTTCCCTCTACTCGGACAAATTTTAGAACAAACGGCAACACAACTGCATACAGAGCGAGTATTTGATATCAAGCAGGATCTCTTCCTTGAAGATCACAGTCTCGGTGGGAGCGTTTCCTTTCTCCATCCCCAGCTCTTACCCTTACCAGTTATTCCCTTTACTTTTAGCATGGAAATGATTGCCGAGGCTGCGGTTTATCTCATGGGCGGACAATTCGGGGTGATCAGCTTTCATCACTTGCGAGCTTATCGTTGGTTGACCTTGGATCAAGGGACAATTCAGTTGCAATTAGAGGCTGAGCGAAAACCGACTTCTGATCCGAGCACTGGTGAAGTGCAGGTTCGCCTTTTCCAAATCACGGCAACCAATACTCATCCGCTTCTCGTTTTTGAAGGAACAGTTCGCTTGGGAACAACTTATCCTGTCCCGCCCGACCCCTTACCAATTCCGGAAGAAACAGGCTTTATGTCCATGTGGAATTCCGAGAACTTATATACAGCAGGGATGTTCCATGGACCGCGCTTACAGGGAGTCACGCACATCCATCATTGGGGAGAACAAACCATCGCAGCTGACTTACAAGTTTTAAGCACAGAACACTTTTTTAGTCATCTTACCAACCCTCTCTTTGAAATCGATGCCGGATTACTCGATAGTGTAGGGCAGTTAGTTTGGTATTGGGTTGCCGATTTAATCGGAAGATGTAACTTTATGGTCTTCCCTTATGCGGTCGAAGCAATTTATCTGTACGCCCCCAACTTTCCCCCAAACAGCCAGCTTCTGACCCAGGGCATTCCCCAATTTACAGGAGATAAATTGACAGAATCCAGCTTTGATCTGATTGCTCCGAATGGAGAAATTGCTGTACGAGTTGAACAGTGGCGCGATCGCTACTTTGAAATTCCAACCAACTACTATGAATGTGGCGTTGATCCGAAAACTGCCTATCTTTCTAGCCCTTGGCTGCAAACAGAATCAGACCTTTTTCTAAGGCGAATTTGGCCCTTCCCAGAAGGCTTCTTTGACAGTTCCTATGGCATTTGGGGTCGCATCTTAGCTCATTTGACCTTAAGCGAGGCTGAACGTGAGATCTGGCATCATTTTTCAGCACAAGATTCTCAAAGGATGACTTGGTTACTCCAACAGATTGTTGCTAAAGACGTGGTACGTCAATGGGCAGAGGAAGTTTTAAACGTGCAGGTTGCCCCCGCAGAAATAGAAATATACACCACAGAAACAGGAGAATCTTATGCCTATTGTCCTGAATTACAAGCCATAGCCGATATTCCTAAAATTGCTCTGAGCATTTGTGACCCTCATTTTGTTGGCATGATCGCAATTCCTGGACACAAGACAGGACTTCATCTACAACCGTTTGCCTCTTGGCAACAAAATTTAAATCACTTTCAAGGCTGGACATCCCAGGAATTGGAATGGATTCTGGCTTCAGGTTACGACCCTGATGCTACAGAAACAATTGTGACCTTTTGCAGTGCTAAAGTAGCAGCAGCTAAGGCTTTGCGAACAATTGAACCAGCACCGGAACCTTGGCAAATTATTAACTATATTCCGACTGAACAAGTTGCCACAGTCATCTGGAATAACTACAGTTGCCACGTTAAGATATGGTTCAATAATAATGATGAGGAGGTTTTAGCAATTTGTCATTATCCACTTTAATCGCTGGTAGTTGAGGGGATTTTTTTAAGACCTGAGATGTTCATTTTTTTGATGTCAAAACTTTGAGAGGAGCCTAAATTATGTCAGAACAAGCAAACACTTTACTTACTAGGGAAGAAATTCAAGCAAAAGTTATTGAGGCACTAGAAAGTATGACAGCCGATTGGGATTTAGACCTTGAAGAAGGAATTAATGCCGAAACCCGCTTAATGGAAGATATGGCTTTTGAGTCAATCGATGTTGTTCAGTTAGTTGTTGCCCTAGAACAACGTTTAAACCGTAAAAACATTCCCTTTGAACATTTATTTATGGAAGAAGGAGATTATGTTGATGATTTAGTGGTGTCGGAAATAGTTGAATTCCTAGAAGCAGAATTAAAGAAACCGTATGCTTAAGACACTTCAGTTTCTGAAGACAGGATCGAGTTCATTGAGGCAGCAACTCAATTGAAAAGCAATAATTTGTCAATTTATTCAAGGGAATACCACAGTAATCAGTTATGAAAAAAGCGATTATGATTGGGCTAGATGGAGCCACCTTCTATCTTTTAAAGCCCTTAATGGAAAATGGGGTTATGCCTTATCTCAAGCAATTTGTTAATGAGGGAGTTCATGGAGACTTAATGTCAACTCAAAACCCCCTGACTCCACCGGCTTGGGTTTCAATGGTAACGGGTCGTAGTCCTGAAGTCCACGGCATATTTGACTTCCTTCGACCGGTTCCCGGTGCGAGTAATATTCTCTTTCGACCTTACGACTTTCGAGATATTCGCTGCGAAACGTTGTGGTCCATTGCTAATCGTCACGGCAAACGCGTCACTAGCTTAAATTTTTACGGTATGTCTCCTCCACCGGAAGTGGATGGTTATATGATTGGTGGCTTTACCGGTTGGAAACATCTCCGTAGTGCTTGTTATCCAGAATCTTTATTTGAGATGCTAAAAAGTTCCTCTGACTTTGACTATAAAGATTTAGGGATGGATATCAATGAAGAAAAGCGAGCCATGTGGGGACTGCCTGAAGAAGAACAAGAGAACTGGTTACGCATGCATCTTGATCGAGATGCCGCTTGGACACAATTGATCTGTCAATTGATGCAGAAGGATCCGACTGAAGTGACAGCCTTGGTTTTTGATGGCACGGATAAGTTACAGCATTTATTTTGGAATTACATTGACCCTGCCCTTGTTGATCCAAATCCGAGTGAGAAAGATGCTCATATCCGTAATCTTTGCTTAGATTACTATCGTCTAATTGATAATTCAATTCAACAAATTGTTGACCTTGCCGGTTCTGACGCTAACATCATTTTAACTTCCGATCATGGATTTGGACCGACCACAGATGTGGTTTATATCAACGAATGGTTATCACGCAATGGCTATCTCACTTGGTCTGATAAAGCTGAAGTTGATGGTCTAGGGCGTCAGGCTTCAGAGTATGTCAAAGATAACCGTACTTTGTTTGATTGGGAAAAGACAACTGCTTACTGTATGACAGCAAGTAGTAATAGTATTTTTGTCAAAGTCGATCATGATCAGACTGGACATGGCATTGCTCCAGAAAATTATCCAGCTTTCTGTCGAGAGTTGCAGCAAAAATTATTAGATTATCGGCATCCTAAGCATGGTACCCCTGTGTTTGTTAATGTTCATCTTAATCAAGCCCGGTTGGCTGATCAAGACTCAATTCCAACGTCTCCTGACATTGTTTTGAATCTCCATGATGGTGGCTTTGTTTCTATTCTAAAATCCCCTGAAATTGTTGAAGAACGCAAAGTGATTGGCGGAACTCATCGACCCAATGGGATTTTTATCGGTCGCGGTCCTGATCTAAAAGAGGGGGAACATATCAACCCCCTTTCGATTTTGGATATGACACCACTCATGCTCTATCTTGCAGGAGTACCCATTCCCTCAGACTTGGAAGGTCGAGTCCCCACTGAAATTATTAAACAAACCAGTTTGCAAGATTCACCTGTCACTTATGGTGAGCGCAGTCATTCACCGATGCTCTATGAAAAAGGTTTTGAAACCGATTCCACAGAGCAAGAAACAAGGAGTGGGTCGCCCTCGGGAACAGAAGCTTCTGAAGAACAAAGAGCACAGTTAATGGAACAACTCAAACTATTAGGGTATATGGAATAAGAAACTATTAAGTTAAGCCCATGCCTAAAATTCAAATAAACAGCGTTGATTTACATTACCAATGTTTAGGTGAAGGCGAGCCAGTTATTTTAGTTCATGGTCTCGCTGCTAATTTGGCATTCTGGTATCCTGGCATTGCATCTACTTTAGCCAAAGACTTTCAGGTGGTTGTCTTTGACTTGCGAGGACATGGACGCAGCAGTATTCCTTCTTCTGGTTATACTAGGCATCACTTAGTTGAAGATTTGCAAGGGCTATTGTCCCACCTAAACATTACTCGAGCCCATTTGATTGGGCATAGTTTAGGAGCCCGAACAGTCACTTGTTTTGCGAGCACTTATCCTGAACGTGTCGCAACGTTGACCATTGCAGATACTCGATTTGAATGCCTTCAACCGGGTAGGATGAAACTTAAAGACTGGGCTTACTGGTCAACATGGAAACAAAAAATGAAAACAATGGGCGCTACGAGCTTACCTGATGATGAAGCTGTTATGGACTTTAGGATGCTCTTGGAACTAGATCGACTTTATAGTGATGTGAGTAATCGTACACCCTACCAGTCCAATAAGTTATCACTCAAAAACCGTAAAATGGGCACAAGAGGACGCGCTCGTTGGGAAGAACTTCTACAAACAACTACGATTACAGATGAATTTGACCAAGGGGATCAAGTTTCTCGAGCTGAACTAGCAACACTCTCAATGCCGACTTGTGCCATTTATGGTGAATATTCACACTGTCTGCCAACTTACCGACAGTTGCAAACAGTCATTCCCAATTGTCGGGGAGTGATCATTCCTGATACAGGACATTTTCATCCTGTGATTAAACCTCAAGATTTTGTGATTACTGTCCAGCAATTTCTCTCACAACATATCATTGAACCTAACTTCACGCCAATACCCAAATCAGTCCAATGAGTAACTCTGTGGCAATTGTAACTGGCGGTAGCAGTGGGATTGGTCAAGCAATCTGTGTTGCCCTCGCTCGTGAAGGCTATCAGATTGTAGTCGTTGGACTCAATGCGCAACGTATTGAGGAAACTCTTGCCTTGCTTCATGCTCCTGAGAAACATATCGGGCTATCCTTAGATGTGACTGAACCTGAAGATATGGATCAGATGGCTAAAGAAACGGTAACTGCTTTTGGACAAATCGATCTTTTGGTGGCGAGTGCTGGTGTGGGACGAAGTGCCAATTCTGAGCGATTTATGCCCTACCCGACAGCAGCCTTACCCTTAACGGAATGGAATACCATTTTGAATGTTAATTTAAAGGGAGTTTTCTTAAGTAATCGCGCAGTACTCCCGCAGATGATGCGTCAAAAATCAGGGCAAATTATTAATATTTGTTCTTCAACAACACCGAAAGGCTTACGGGGAGAACCTTATGCCCCTGCTTACTGCGCTTCTAAATTTGGGGTTGTGGGATTGACTGAATCTTTAGCTCAAGAGGTGGCATCTCAGGGAATTCGAGTTCAGGCTCTCTTTCCAGGTATGGTACGGACACCAATGGTTGCTCAAACAGCGATCGCGCGTCGTTATGGGGGTAACATTAGTGCTGAAGAATTCGCCAGCTCTGTCCTTTATTTAGTTAATGAATCTCCTGATACCGTATCAATCCATCCCCATGTTCTTCCTTTAGCAAGCCTTCACTATGACAACCATCGCAAAAGATAATCGGTCAGCATTTCATCAATTCATTTTCACTGATCGCTCAGAACTTTTCTAACCCTAAATCAATATGTTCCTGTATCACAACCACGAAAGGAGATAATTTAAGAATGACCGCCCCAACTCAAAATGCACTTGAGGGAAAAGTTTGCATCATCACAGGTGCGAGTAGTGGTATTGGAAAATCTTGCGCTGAACTATTCTTGAAGCAAAAAGCAAAGATAGTCGTTGTTGATATTAATCAAGAACGTCTAGACAATACCGTGAAAGAGTTAGAGGAAATTTCTCAGTCTCAGGATATTTTGAGTCTCGCCCTTAGTGTTAGAGAAGAAGCTCAGATGAGTGAAATGGCTGAGAAAACCCTAGAGCGCTTTGGTCAGATTGATATTTTAGTTGCTTGTGCAGGGATTCTTCGCTTAGGGGGAACCCTCAAACCTCTAGCAGACACACCCGTAAATGAATGGGATGCAATTATTGACACTAATTTAACAGGAACATTCCTCAGCAATCGCGCTGTATTAGGAGCAATGATTGAACAAAGGCAAGGAGATATTGTGAACGTCTCCTCATCCTCAGGACGCCAAGGACGTGCCTTTGATGCTCCTTACTGTGCCTCTAAGTTTGGCATCATTGGTTTATCAGAATCTTTAGCAGAAGAAGTTTCTAGTTATGGGGTACGAGTACAAACAATTTTGCCTGACTCAGTCGATACTCCATTTTGGGAGCAAAATGGTTCAAGTGGCATTAAAGCACCAGTGACGATTCCGCCGGAAAGGGTTGCGCAACTTATTTTGCACCTTGTTACCTTGCCACGAGATACCTTCATGTACAACACGTTTATTGCTCCTTTTAAAACCCGTAAGCGTAAACGTAAGTAACTAGATTAAGATTATCTATTGATTTTAATCAATTGAAATTTAATGATTCATTGACTAAAACTTGATTACGTGAGCTGATGATGCCCTTAGAGAGAAAAAAGCGTACTTGTGTGAGTGAAGATAATTAATCGTGTAAATTGATTGATGAGTCATGTTATTTGTTATTTGCCCTCAAAGTTACTACTTTGGGGGGATTTTTTGTTCTCTTATCCCAATCACCGTAAAACCCATAAGTTACTATACTTACGCATTCTTTTGATTTTGAATCATTACGACTTGAGCAAACGAGTAATGTTATAGTCAATTGCTCTCCCTCGCGACGTTTGGGTCAATTTGTAACTTTGAATACAGTTTCATTGTAAATAAAGTCTTAATGTAGTCATCAGCTTTTAACAAATGGCGTTAAACAGTTTAGATCTGTGTTGTTTAGTTAACTCTCTGAGGGAAGTTTGCTTAACATACTTATTGGGACTTTTTGATTAATAGAGGATCATAAATGATTCGTATTTTGTATCAGTAAAAACAACAAAATAAGCTAAATAAATATACTCTATTTGTCAAGTAAATTGGAAAGTTCTAATTTATTAATTCTCCGAAATAAAGTAGGAAAAGTGTACTTTGCTTTTCAATTTTTAGTGTCAATTTTTTAAGGACAAACGATGACTAAAAAGCGCTCGTATTTTGATTTAGGTTATACTTCTCGCCGTAAATTTATAAAGTATAGTTCTCTGGCGATTGGTGCAGGAGTCGTTGCTGCTTGTACTAATAACGGTGGTTCGGGTCCGAGTTCTAATGAAGATTTAGGAGAAAATCCGATTAAAGTGGGGGTAATGTACTCCACAACGGGCAGCATTGCCATTGTAGAAAAATCCCTACAAGACTCCACATTTCTTGCCATTGATCAAATTAATAATGGTACCGGTCCTTGGCAAGATAATGGACCCGGAATTGCCGGTCGGAAAATTCAAAGAGTTGTTGTTAACCCAGATTCCAATTGGGACTTATACAACCAAATGTCGAAGCGTCTAATTGACGAAGATCAAGTCACCTGTGTCTTAGGGTGTTATACTTCGGCAAGTCGAAAATCCGTTTTACCAGTATTTGAAGAGAAAGATTCGCTACTTTATTATCCGGTTTATTACGAAGGCAATGAATGCAGTTCTAATGTTTTCTATACTGGAGCGGCGCCGAACCAACAAATTACGGATTCAATTCCCTATTGCTACGAAAATTTTGGTCCCAAAGGCTTTTTTATTGGTTCCGATTATATTTATCCCAAAGAGAGTAACCGTATCGCCAAAGCAGAATTAGAAAAGCTTGGCGGCGAAGTGGTTGGGGATGAGTATGCTGCTTTAGGGACAACTGAATTTATCACGATTATTAATAAAATTAAGCAAGCTCAGCCCGATTTTGTTTTGAGTAATTTAGTAGGTGATAGTATTCCCGCCTTCTACCGTCAATATAAAAATGCTGGCATTAGTGCCAGTGATATTCCCATCATGGCCTATCCCACCACGGAAGAAGAAATTCAGGCAATGGGAGCAGAATATGCAGCCGGACATTACACCAGCTTTAATTATTTCCAAAGTGTTGATACCCCGGAAAATCAACAATTTGTTCGGGAATTCAAAGAAATGTTCGGGGATAACCGCGTCACGAACGGGGTGATGGAAGCAGCGTATTTACAAACCTTCTTTATGGCGCAAGCCATGAAAGATGTGTTGGAGGCAGGAGAAGAAATTAATACGAAAACCCTCCGTGAAGCAACGCGGGGGCAAGAATTTAATGCCCCACAAGGGAAGGTGAAAATTGATCCGGATAACTACCATACCTATCTCTACGCTCGGATTGGTCAATGGAAAGAAGACGGACAAGCAGACATTGTCTTCTCTAGCCCTGCAGCAATTAAACCCATTCCTTGGAGTCAAACGCTATATCCTGGACGGATGTGCGTTCACCCTAGTCCCGATGATCGCACTGATCCCACAAAAGAAACCGGTAAAGAAAATTTGGAGACAAAGTATTTAGAAAGTTAATTCCTCTTCATGGGGTGACAAGAATCAGTTTCGGAAAAAGGATCAAGGGTAAAGGTGAAAGGAAAATTGAACCCCCTTGCTCCTTTAACCCTCGTTGATCAAGGGAGTTGCCCCTCTGTTGACCAAGGCTGATCCCACTATCCCTCTTATCCCCAGATTCCCCGGAACAGTGTTCTTGGTTATTCGCAGCAAAAAGGAGATGAAAGATTGTTAAACCAATACGTATTGACATATTTATTTGCGCAAGAAAATTCTGGTTTTGATTTAATTCCCTTACTCAATCAGTTAATTAGTGGGGTAGGAATTGTTGGCATTCTTTTGCTAACAGCATTGGGGCTCGCAATTACCTTTGGGGTGATGGGAATTATTAACTTGGCACATGGTGAGTTTATTATGCTCGGGGCATATACAACTTTCTTAATGCAAGAGTTATTTCAAATGGATCTGCTCTTAACCATTCCCTTCGCCTTTGTAGTGACAGCAGTGATTGGCGCTTTAGTTGAGTTAACGATTATTCGCCGTCTTTATGGTCGTCCTTTAGAAACACTATTAGCAACATGGGGATTAAGCATTGTCCTTCGGGGCGTGATTAAACTCATTTTCACTGCTCAGTTGAAGTACGTGCAAGCCCCATCCTATATTTCTGGCAACCTAACCTTATTGACTGATGGTGAAGGTGTCCCAACAGTTTCCATTTCCTATTATCGTCTTTTGATTATTGGAATCGCGATCGCGCTATTGCTTTTGACCGCCTATCTCCTCTACGGAACCAGTTTAGGACGACAAATGCGTGCCGTCACCCAAAATCGCGATATGGCAAAATGCCTCGGCATCAACACGAGCTTAGTGGATATGGCAACCTTTGCTTACGGCTGTGGCTTAGCCGGGATTGCTGGAACTGTCATTGCCGCGATTAAAACCGTTTCCCCACCCATGGGTCAAGATTATCTGGTGGATGCTTGGATGGTGGTTGTGACGGGAGGCGTCGATAAACTGATTGGTACTTTGGCGGGCGCTCTTGTTATTGGCGAATCCAATGCCGCGATCGCGTTTTTCCTCAATGATCCTATTGCTCGCGTTATTGTTCTCACTGCCGTCATTATTATTATTCGTTACCGCCCAGAAGGACTCTTCACCGTACAGAAACGCGGTTAATTTATCGTCATCAGTCGTTCACAGAGAAATTAATCATGACCCAAGTACTTCCAGGCGTTCAACAACCTGCTTTTCCCCGTAAGCTTGCCATTAGCGTTGGCATCGGCTTCCTCATTTTCGCGATCCTACCCCTGATGATGGGAGACTTCCAGATTTCCTTGATGGCAAAACTTCTCCTGTTTGGTGCCCTTGCCATCTCTCTGGATCTTGTTTGGGGCTTTACCGGGATTCTCAGTTTTGCCCAGGGGGTCTTCTTTACCCTGGGGGGTTATGCCATGGCGTATTATCTGAAGCTGAATCTTTCTGCAGAAGCCAATACCTATGGCGTGGCGCTACCCGACTTTATGGTCTGGAATGGCTTAGAACAACTGCCTTGGTTTATCGCTCCCTTACAATATTTTCCCATTGCCATGATTGCCATGGTCTTAATTCCTGCTGGCTTTGCGTATATTATTGGCTGGTTTATCTTTCATTCTCGCGTCAGTGGGGTTTATATCACTATTATCACCCTTGCCATTTCTTCAGCACTAACGACCTTTTTTGTCAGCCAACAAGCCTACACCGGAGGAACCAACGGCATTACTGATGTTGCCCCTTTAAGTTTATTAGGTGCTGAAATTCCCCTCATTGGCTTGTATTGGATGAGTTTAGTCTTTACGACTGCCGTTCTCATTGGCACTTGGTGGCTCACGCAATCTAACTTCGGTTTAATTTTGCGGTCTATTAAAGAAAATGAGCGTCGTATTTCCTTTTTAGGGTACGACATTGCCAGTTATAAAATTTTCATCTGGACCCTCTCCGCTGGAATTGCTGGCGTTGCCGGGGGCTTATTTGTTGCTCTTAACCAATTTATTTCCCCGGTTTATTTAGCCGTGGCTTTTGGGACTCAGGTTGTGATTTGGGTTGCCATTGGTGGAAGAGGAACATTAATTGGTCCCTTGGCTGCCACGCTGATTCTGGGACAAGTGCAAAATTATGCCGAACAAGTAACCCAAGACTGGCAACTGATCATTGGGGTTTTACTGTTAGTTGTGGTGTTATTTATTCCCAATGGCTTAATGAGCTTAGTTCCCAAAACCCTCAAAGTCAGTCAAGCCACTACTCAAGCTGCTTCTTCCAACACATCCGCAGGTTATCTTCAAGCCCAACTCATCGATTGGCTAACTCCGTTACAGAAATTAACACAGGCAGGCCTGAAAATTTTACGCAAGAACCGTTCCCGTCGTTAAGGATTCACTCTCATGAATAGCATTCTTTCTATCAAAGACTTACAAGTTGAATTTTTCGGCTTTAAAGCCCTCAAAGGCGTTAATTTAGAGGTTGCTGACCGCGAAATTGTTACCATTATCGGACCCAATGGGGCAGGAAAAAGTACTCTGCTTGATGCCATTGTCGGGAAATCTCCTGTTGCCAGCGGTCATGTTAGTTACCAAGGAAAAGACATTACCAATCACCTGCCCCATGAAATTGCCCGGATGGGAATTGGGCGCAAATTCCAAAATCCCAATGTTTACAACGAATTAACGGTCTTTGAAAACCTTTTACTCGCTCTGAAAGGCTCTCACGGTATTTTTGCCTCTATTACTTCTAAATTAACCCGCATGAAGCGCCATAAAATCACCTCGGTTTTAGAACGTATCGGCTTAATGGAGTATGCCGGCACTAAAGTTTCTTCTCTCTCTCATGGGCAAAAACAGTGGGTAGAAATTGGCATGGTTTTAGCCCAAGATCCCGCTGTGGTTTTACTCGATGAACCCACGGCTGGGATGACTCCAGAAGAAACCCATGCCACTGGAGAAATTATTAAAGCCATGTCTGAATTTCATGCGGTGGTTGTGATCGAACATGATATGGAATTCGTTAAACAAATTGCCCAACGCATTGTTGTCCTTCACCAAGGACAAACTTTAGCCGAAGGAAGCGTCGAAGAAGTCCAAAATAATCCGAAAGTTGTGGAGGTTTATCTCGGTCGTGAAAAAATCGATGTCGCTGCTTGAACTATCTAATGTTACCGCAGGATATGGACAAACCCCAGTTTTGTTTGATATCTCCATGACGGTGAACCAGGGAGACTTAGTTTGTTTACTCGGGCGAAATGGGGTAGGAAAAACGACCCTTTTGCGAAGCATTATCGGCTTAAATCCTCTTAGTAAAGGGAGTATGGTTTTTGATGCTGATGATATTAGCAAAACGCCCACATATAAGCGAGCCCAATATGGTATTGCTTACATTCCCCAAGGACGAGAAATTATTCCGTATTTATCCGTTTTAGATAATTTGAAACTGGGCTTTGCTGCCAGTGGTGCGAAAAGTAAGAAAATTCCCGAAGAAATTTTTGAATTTTTCCCAATGTTAAAAGAACATTTATCACGTCAGGGGGGTTTATTGAGTGGAGGGCAACAACAACAACTGGCGATTGCAAGAGGGTTAATGTGTAATCCGAAATTAATGTTATTAGATGAACCAACCGAAGGGATTCAGCCTTCTATTGTCCAAGAAATTGAAGAAACTTTGAAACGTATTAATCGAGAAAAAGGAATTACTGTTTTAGTTGTGGAGCAAAAAATTGACTTTGCGCGCCAGCTTTCCCAAAAGTTTTTTATTATGGACAAGGGCGCAATTGTAGCAAGAGGAAACACTAGAGAATTAACGGATTCTTTAGTTCATCAACATCTTGCAGTTTAAAACTATCATTTCAAAACGATTTTCTTGAGAGAATAGTTTTTTTAAAATAATAGGGGTGGATAGAAATTCACCCTTATTTTTATTGGTGTTTTATCAATCAGATAATTTCACTAATTTTGTATCTCAATTGACATTTTTTAGAAGAATTAAGATGTCACTATTTAATTGAGTTAAGAAATGAAATCACCTTTCTCAAAGTTCACTCATATTGAGACGCTTCATTACATAAAATTAAATCATTTTTGTGAGGTAATTAGCTGTGCCAGAAACACTTTTCAAGGTAGATTTAACCAAACCCATGCGCGATCAGGAAATGCCGGGACATAATCGGTGGCATCCTGATATTCCGCCTGTTGCCTCGGTCAAGCCAGGATCAGTTTTTCGCATTGAATGTAAAGATTGGACCGATGGACAGATTAAGAATAATGATAACCCCAATGATATTCGCGATGTTGACTTGAGTGTAGTTCATGTTCTCAGTGGACCGATTGAAGTGGAAGGGGCGAAACCGGGAGATATCTTAGTCGTTGATATCCTGGATATTGGTGCGCTACCTGGGGATGAATGGGGCTTTACTGGAATCTTTGCCAAAGAGAATGGCGGTGGCTTTTTAACGGAACATTTTCCCAAGGCGAATAAAGCGATTTGGGATTTTCAGGGGATTTACACACAATCCCGTCATATCCCTGGTGTGCGCTTTGCTGGGATTACTCACCCCGGTTTAATTGGTTGTGCGCCATCTCATGAACTGTTAGCGAAGTGGAACAAACGGGAACGGGATTTAGTGGCGACTGATCCCAATCGTGTTCCCCCTCTAGCCACGTTACCGAATCCAGAAAATGCGGTTTTAGGTGGTTTGAAAGGGTCAGCGTTTGAGGAAGCTGCAGCAGAAGCAGCCCGAACTGTTCCCCCACGAGAACATGGCGGGAACTGTGATATTAAAAACTTATCGCGCGGATCAAAAATTTATTTCCCAGTTTATGTGGATGGTGCGAAACTTTCTATGGGCGATATTCACTTCTCCCAAGGGGATGGAGAGATTACCTTCTGTGGCGCGATCGAGATGTCAGGTTATATCGATCTCCATGTGGATATTATCAAAGGGGGTGTGGATAAATATGGTATGGTCAACCCCATCTTTAAGCCGGGTCCGGTTGAACCTCGTTATTCGGAATATCTTGTTTTTGAAGGCATTTCTGTCGATGAGTTTGAAGGGAAACAATATTATATGGACGCGCACATTGCTTATCGTCGCGCTTGCTTAAATGCGATTGAATATCTCAAGAAGTTTGGCTTTACGGGTGAACAGGCTTATCTCTTACTCAGTTGTGCGCCGGTAGAAGGTCGCGTTAGTGGGATTGTGGATATTCCCAACGTGTGCTGTACCGTTGCGATTCCCACTGAGATTTTTGATAAAGATATCGTACCGGTATAAAGGAGATGAAACTGAATGCCGTTATATGAATTTGAATGTGAAACTTGCGGTGTGTTTGAAGCGTGGCGTACTATTGCGCTGCGGGATTGTGCCCCGAATTGTCCCACTTGCGACGGGGAAAGCCAACGCATTTTTTCCGTTCCCCATTTTAATCTCAGTTCCGGTGGCGCGTTCTTAAAAGCGAGACAAACCACTGAACCTCGAATCGAAAAACGGGAGAAAGAACCCTCGCAACCTAGCTACCAAAGCCATAAGCGCGATCGTCCTTGGATGATTGGTCATTAAGTAGCGATCAGCAATTCTCCTTATTCTGGGAGAATTGTGATTTTTTTATAGTTTGAGAGCAAGCTTTTGTAACCCATCTAATTAACGATAATTTTGCGCTTTAGCATTTGCAAGATTCCAAAAGTGCCAACTCCAATTGAAACAGCGATCGCGGCTATAATCCCTTTCATGCTGGTTATCCAAATATTATTTAGGATCAGCACAGCAGTTCCTACAACCCACAGCAAATCACCAACCGAAAAATAAAGAATAAGCGTTTGGGAAGGGCGAACCTGTCGTGAAGTCCAAATCAAATGCAACCCGTTGATGATGAGTCCAATGCCTACACTCATCAAAATTAACAGTGGAACCGGGTGATTAGGGCTGAGAAACTTAGCAACCGACTCAGGGATTAAAAGAAAAACAAGACCAAATACAAGACAACTAGCTGCATTTGACCGCAAAACGATTTTCAATAGTTCCATGACTATTTTTTATGTAAACTAGATTGACATAACTTCAGCATAAGAGGATTTTTATCTAATGTCAACCGAGTTTACAAATAGTGATGGCTCTATGATCGAGAGTCATTCCTTGCAATTATTTTTGGCAACCACACAAATCAATCTGCTGATTTCAAAGTACGTTGCAAATGCTTTAGCACAAAGAGGCTATCAATCAATTACACCAGCTATGCTACAGTTTTTAAGCACCCTGGAATGTGGAGTGAATTACGCTTCGGAAATTGCGCGACAACTTGGTGTATCTCGACAAATGGTGACAAAAACCGTCAAAGAATTATCTCAAGCTGGTTACCTGCAACAGATTCAGGGTCCTAAACGGCAAAAGCAAATTCAATTTACGGAAGAAGGGGAATGCTTGATTGCTGAAGCGAGACAGATTCTAATGAAGTTAGATCAAGATATCTTAAAAGAAATGGACGAAACGTCTATTCAGAAAACCCTGGAGAACTTACGCACTATCCAATCCCTATTAAAGTTTTCGGGATAGCTCTAAAAATGCTAATTTTTACGCAGCGTTGTGAAAGAAAACTAGACGCTAAAGATACCCTTTCCCTGGATGCCGAAGCGCGATCGCGCCCCCGCCAACATTTCACCTTAGACAGTGGAGAAGCCTGTTATTTACGCTTACCGCGAGGGACAATTTTGCAAGCGGGGGACTGTTTAGAATCAGACGATAGGACAAGTATCGTTCGGATTGTCGCGAAGCCAGAATCCGTTCTCACGGTTAAAGCCACTCAAGCTGAAGAGTTACTCAAAGCAGCCTATCATCTCGGGAACCGTCATGTTCCTTTAGAAATTACCCTTGATTACTTGCGATTATCTCCTGATCCAGTGTTAGAAAAAATGCTTGAACACATGGGATTAACTGTAATTGCAGAAGTAACCCCGTTTTTCCCAGAATTAGGGGCTTATCATCAGGGTCATTAATCAGTAAAATAGAGTTGATGCACTAGACAGGTAACAACCATGAGGTTTGAAGACTTCACCAGCGCGATCGCGCAAGGAAAACCTTGTCCTAGTTCCTTACCTCCTGCTTTACAAGGCTTATGGATTGATCGACAAGGCAACTGGGACAAAGCTCATCAAATTGTCCAAGATGCCAATGATCAAGATAGTGCCTGGGTTCATGCCTACCTTCATCGGGAAGAAGGAGATATCGGTAATGCCCGTTATTGGTATCGACGGGCGGGAAAACCAGCCAGTCAAACTAGCTTAGCTACAGAATGGGAAGACATCGCTAAAGCACTTTGTTCTAAACTCTCTAGCGTTCCTTCCTAGGATGCAGCGCAAACCGTCAACAAAATCATCGTGTGATTCTTAAACTCCTCCAACTCTCTAGTTCTGCCTTACCCTTGGGTGCCTACAGCTACTCCGAAGGGTTAGAAACTGCCATTGAACGACAGATAATTCAGGGCGAGGAAGGATTAAAACAATGGCTGCGGGAGGAACTCTCGTATGGGGCAATTCGCCTGGAAACAGCGTTGATGCTGCGGGGATATCGCTGTTGGCTAACCGGAGATTTAGAGAAATTACAGGCTTGGAATCAGTGGGGGAGTGCGGTTAAGGAAACGTCTGAACTCCGAGAACAGAGTTGGCAAATGGGAAATACGCTAACTCGTTTGCTATTGGCGCTAGATCGTAATTCTGAGTTAGAAGAAGGGATCAAAACGGTGGGAAAACCTTGTAATAGCGCGATCGCGTTTGGCATTGGTGCCGCCCACTGGCAAATCGATGAAGATTCAGCGGTTTTGGGTTATCTTCACAGTTGGGCAACGAATCTGATGAATGCCGGTGTCAAATTAATTCCCCTGGGTCAAACCACTGGACAGCAAATTCTGTTACAACTACACACTGACATAGAAAACACAGCAACAGCAGTTTTGCCTCTTGCCGATGATGACCTCTACACCTGTAGCTGGGGGCTAGGGCTGGCGAGTATGCAGCATGAAACCCAGTACAGTCGGTTATTTCGCAGTTAAGAGTGACTTGCAGACTGCCCTTGCTGCACCATAATTGCCACAGGGAGTCTTAATACCGTCTTTGCCAATTGCGATAGACCAAATTTCAATTGCAGCGATCGCGGTAAGGCTTGCCAAGCCACGGGAACAAAGCCAAAACGAGCATAAAACTGCGCCAGTCTTTTCCCTAAACATTCGAGATAAAGAGGCTGAGTCGCTTCTTCAATCAGATGCTGTGTTAAAACGGTTCCTAAGCCGCGATCGCGCCAAGGTTTTGCGACGACTAAACTGCCTAATTCCTGGGCGTTTTCAAAGCTGCGTAACTGTCCACAAGCAATCACTTTTTCCTTATGTTCAATTACCCAAAATTGCTGCCAGCGCAACTGCGTTGGATCAAGCTTTGCACTCAGCACTAATTGGCGAATGCGCCACTGATCCTGGGCAGTGGCACGTCGAATCAGACATCCAGTGGGTAAAGAAGCAGAAGGAACTGTCATTTATCAACTCAACAATTTTTGCAGTGATTCGTCTTCTAATCCCATTTCTGCCATTGTCTCTTTGAGAGAGGAACGGAAACGATTCAGATCTGAGGCATAACCACAGAGTTGGGCGGCAGTAGCGATCCCTTTTGAGACGTTGGCTTTGGCGCAGTTAATTAAGTCTTCACCCGTGAGGGGATCATCTCCGGAAAGGAGTTTTGCTTTTGAGTCACCCCAAAATGCGCTCAACGTACAAATTTGCTGATTTCCGTTCGTTTTAATCGACCAACGATAGAGAATATCTGGCGATTGCGGATCAACTCCCACTTCCAGGAGTTTTGCCCCCATGTAGTAGTTCATTTTCTTCAGTTCTTGTTGTCTGACTTCGAGGGGTTGGTCTTTTTTGATTGTACGTTCAAGATGAGCTTGCGTCGATTTCGGCATAACTGCAATTTTTTGGGTTCGTTACCTGATCATGATTAGTTTAGCCATTTCACAAATCTTCAACAAATGATTCACCAACGGTTAATCCTCATTACTCCCGTACTTTGGGATTGGATCAGAATCCGTTAAGATAAGAATTCGACCAGAGAAGAAAGATAAGGAGGAAGATGTAGTGGCTGAATTTGATTATGATCTAATCATTCTTGGTGCAGGAGTCGGTGGACACGGCGCAGCCCTTCATGCCGTTAAACGCGGACTCAAAACGGCCATCATCGAAGCAAAAGATATGGGAGGCACTTGTGTCAATCGCGGTTGCGTGCCCTCGAAAGCGCTACTCGCTGCATCTGGACGAGTCAGAGAATTACAAGATTCCCATCACCTAGAAAGTTTAGGAATTAATGTCGGCAACGTTAACTTTGATCGCGCTACGATTGCTAACCATGCCCAAAGCCTGGTGGAAAAGATTCGCGGGGATATGAGCAATAGCTTAGATCGCCTGAAAGTTGATACCATCAACGGTTGGGGTAAACTCGTTGCGCCGCAAAAAGTCAGCATCCTCACTGAAGAAGGGGAAAAAACAATTACGGGACGGGATATTATTCTCTCTCCCGGTTCAACGCCTTTCGTCCCCCCTGGTATTCAAATTGATGGTAAAACCGTTTATACCAGTGATGATGCGCTGAAATTAACCTCGATTCCCGATTGGATTGCGATTATCGGCAGCGGTTACATTGGCTTAGAATTTTCCGATATTTATTCAGCCCTGGGGTCGGAAATTACCATGATTGAGGCGCTCGATAATCTCATGCCAGGCTTTGATCGCGATATTGCCAAAATTGCCGAACGAGTTTTAATCAAACCCCGTGATATTGAAACCTACACCGCCACGCTAGCGAAAAGTGTCAAGCCTGGTTCTCCGGTTGTTATTGAACTAGCGGATGCCAAAACCAAGGAAGTAACCGAAGTTCTGG
>CAZBPR010000007.1:41653-42556 GCA_964493825.1 uncultured Dactylococcopsis sp. | reverse complement strand
CGTGCGCCCCTTCTTTTACCTGGGATTTGGCAATGGAAACCAGACCATCCCAGTCTTCTTCGTTGAGGAGGGTACGGGTTTTTTTCGACCCACTGGCATTCAGGCGTTCCCCAATAATTAAGAAGGAGTTGTCTTGAATATAATTTTGGGTACTGTAAATGGAAGCAGCAGCACATTCATTTTTGGGATGGCGCTCTTTCGGTTTGAGGTTTTTAGCAATATCGTAAAGTTGTTCAATGTGGTCCGGTCGGGTTCCACAACAGCCGCCAACAATTTGGACACCGAGGTCTTCAACGAAGTGCATTAAGGCCATTCGTAGTTCCATTGGTGTCAGTTTATAGTGGGCTTGTCCACCAACGTTTTCAGGAAGTCCTGCGTTGGGAATACAGGAAATAACAAACGGGGAGTGTTCCGACAAATATTTGATATGTTCTTTCATTTTGTCGGGACCCGTTGCACAGTTTAACCCTAAGATATCAATGTCATAAGGTTCGAGGATGGTCAGCGCTGCATCAATTTCCGTTCCCACCAGCATGGTTCCCATCACTTCCATCGTGATCGAAACCATAATTGGGATACGATCCCCTTTTTCGGCAAAGACTTCTTCTACTGCATTCAAAGCAGATTTAATTTGCAGGACATCTTGACAGGTTTCGATAATAAATAAGTCGGCACCACCATCATAAAGCCCAGAGGCTTGGACACGGTAGGACTCTTTCATCGTGTCAAAGTCTATATGACCCAGAGTGGGAAGTTTGGTGGTGGGTCCCATTGCCCCAGCAACAAAGCGCGGTTTTTCTGGGGTTGAATACTCTTTCGCCACGCGCTTAGCGAGTTCCGCTGCCATTTTACTCAGTTCGTAGGCTTGTTCGGGAATATCATATTCCCGAACAAGCCTACGAA
>CAZBPR010000007.1:18120-41643 GCA_964493825.1 uncultured Dactylococcopsis sp. | reverse complement strand
ATATCATATTCCGCTAACACCACAGAACTGGAACCGAAGCTGTCGGTTTCAATGACATCCGCACCCGCTTCTAAAAATTCACGGTGAACCTGTTCAATGGCTTCCGGTTTAGATTTTACGAGATATTCATTACACCCTTCGAGTTCAGCACTGCCAAAATCTTCTAGCGTGAGTTCTTGCCTTTGTAATGACGTTCCCATCCCGCCATCAAAGACGAGGACAGGACGTTCTGGAGAATGCAGTCTTTCCAGAAAGGCACTTTTTACTTTCGTTTTAGTTGTTGTCATAAGCTCAGAGATTCTTCTGTTGACCACGCAATCGCTTTCTAGCGTCTAAAATTTTGGTCGCATTTATTACATATTATAAAGAGTATCATCCCATGCTCTGGCAAAAGAGAAAAACCCAAGGCGATTCCACAGTGGTTTGAGGCAATACTTATTGGGCAATTTGTTGCCTGATCCAAGCTCGAAAATCACGGGTTGTTGCGTTTTCTCCCTTCGTTTTAGCTTGTTGAAGAAAACGAGTCATTTGTTTGACGGGTATCGGATTAAAAGTCGGGCTCAATTCAACTTCGGTATATTTTTGTTCGGCAAGGGTATAAACTTGCAATATGCTACCGTTAAATCGCCAAACTTCAGGAATTTCCATAGAGGCGTAAAGCGTTAACTTATCAATTGCACAACGAGAATATTCAACTTCAAGGACTAAATCTGGGGGCGGATCAGTTGCCAAATCTATGTTGTCGCGATCGCGCACTAAAGACTCGTTTTGGATATAGTAGCTACTATCTGGTTCTCCTCCCCGTTGTAAATCATCTCTGGTTAAAGTTAACGAACCAGTTCGCTTGATTTCTAACCCCAACGCTTCACACATTACCCCGATAAAAGTTTCAATTAAACGATTGGAGTTTTCATGAGGCATTAATGGGGTCATGATTTCTACAGTTCCCGATTCATAGGCAATGCGATTGTGACGCTGAGCCCCCATTTCGGCAAGCATGACCTTAAACGTTTGCCAGCTAATATTTGTCAGTAAAGTTCGAGTCTCTGCCAGAGGCTTGATTGCAACCATAGCAATTTCCTTTCGCCTTTATTAGATTTTATCTAATTTTCAACTGTATCTATTTTTAGCAAGAGCGCGATCGCTGCTTCTAAGGGCAGCGCAAGGTAACCAGTTCCAGGTCTTCATTAGTTGCTAATTGAGAATATTTTTGTTAATTGTATAGGAATGCCGAGCCACTTTTGCCCTAGAAACCCGACTCAGTCGCAGGCAGTTTCTAAGAGCACGCGCTACATTTAAATCAGTCAATACTGATTAGATTGCAAGTCAATTGAGTAACAATATGTCTGAGGCAAAGGTTTTAGTGACTGGGGCAACTGGAAGAACTGGTGCAATTGTTCTGAATAAATTACGTCAAAAAACAGATTTTAATGGTTTTGGTTTTGCCCGTTCTGAAGAGAAAGCCAAAGCAATTTTTGGTTCAACAGAAGGCTTCTATTTTGGCGATATTAGAGAGAAAAAGACACTCGAAACAGCGATCAAGAATTGCCAAGCCCTAATTATTGTTACTAGTGCTGTCCCCCAAATGAAAGCCCCACCGCAAGAAGGAGAAGGTCCTGAGTTTACTTATCCAGAAAATGCAACACCAGAAATCATTGACTATCAAGGACAAGTGAATCAAATTGATCTGGCAAAACAAGCGGGAGTTGAGCACATTATTCTCATGGGTTCGATGGGAGGGACGAATGAAAATCATCCCCTGAATAAACTGGGAAATGGCAACATTTTGATTTGGAAGCGAAAAGCGGAACAATATCTGATTGATTCGGGAATTGATTATACGATTATTCGGGCTGGGGGCTTACTGAATGAACCGGGCGGTCAACGCAAATTATTAGTGGGGAAAAATGATACGTTGCTTGATCGCGAATCACCAACCATTCCCCGAGAGGACGTAGCAGAATTGATTGTGCAAGCCCTTGTGAGTCCAGAAGCCAGAAACAAAGCGTTTGATGTGGTTTCAGAAAAACCAGAAGCTTCCCAAGGAGAAATGACAACTGATTTCACCGCTTTATTTGCACAAACGACACCCGGTCTCTAAACTTGATTCTCCTTTGTCAAATACCAATCAACAGCAATGATAGAATTCAAACCGTTTTTCAATAACGGAATCAGCTTGTCCACAATTTTTTGATGTTCAGGATGGGGGAATAATTAAATCTCTGGTTGAGTCTTTCAGGACTCTTGTGAGGACCCTAAACAAATGAAACCCCCCAAGAATGGGGGATTCAGAACAACGTCTAAAAACTAAATAGTGTCCGTAAACGACCGACATAAATGGTGTCATTATCTTCATTATGGTTTGGGTTAAAGAAGACATTTACACCGGGCACAATACTGATATTGTCGTTGATAGGATACTGATATTCCACATTAAGTAAATATCCTGTATCGGGATCTTCGTCCACAGCAATCCCCTCGGAATCAGTGAGTTTAGGGGGTTGACCAAATCCTAAAATGAGGACGCTGCCTTCTTTCCCTAAGTCAGGAAAAGCAGTATTCACTAGCCAGTTCACAATTTGTGCTTCCCCATCGGGTCCACCTTCGGTTTCTGCATCAACGAGACCAAAATAACCACCGATACTAAAGCCTTGACTAATCCGCCAGTTCGCTTGTACTCCAAAGTGGTCAGCAGAATTAGGACGATTGAAACCGGTTGCTGGATCAAAGAAAGGCGTTGCGGCTGCCGGACTACCCACAAAACCCGATAAATCAGAGAATCTTCTTCCCGATTGATAGCTATGGAGATAGGCAAAGGAGAGATCTAAATCGCCGAAATCTAATCCTAATTGTGCACCAGCAGCATAATCGCCGCCAAAAAGACCGTCTTCTGGATTGCTGGCGACGCCGCCGGGAGTAAAGTAGCCTAAATCAACTTGTAAAAGGTCACTCAAAACAATATTTGCTCCAAAACCAGCGCCATCAGAAGTACTGATGTCATAAATCAGGTTATTGTAAGCGGTGAAAAGGTTAATGGAACCGTAGGCAAAAGATGCAGTCGAACCGGCATCGAAAATGTCATCGACGAGAACCCCGGTTCCTCCCACATGAGCAACCACATTATCGCCAATGGGAAAACTATACATGAGTTGGTCAATTTCAATGCCATCTCTGTTGCCAGCAGTCAAGTTACGGGTGAATGCAGCCGCGCCGGTAGCCTCAGCGAGAGTAAAATTATTAGAAAATTCCAATCGAGTACGTAAACGGTCTCTGCCACTAAAACTACTGTCAAAGTTCATGCGGACCCGATTGGTAAATTGTACTCCTTCATCTACATCATCTGGTGGATTCTGCAAAATGGGTTGGGCAGCAACCGCTTTTTCGTCACCACCAGCAACAGCGAAGTCAAAAACGACACTACCGTTGAGTTTAGTGGTGGTGGAAAATTGATTATCTTCTAAAAAAGCGACGCGACCTTCTAGGTTATCCACACGCGTGCCGAGAGTTGCGAGTTCAGCTTCAAACTCTTGAGTTAACCGTTGCAGGGCGGCTAAGTCTTCCTGAGTTACTTCTCCTTGATTCGCAGCAATGAGGCGTTCAATCTGTTGTAAACAAGCGTTTAACCCTGCCGCAAACTCATAACGCGTTAGGGCACGATTCCCACGATAAGTACCATCTGGATAACCCGCAATACAGCCATAGCGTTCGACTAAATTCCTTAAGGCTTCAAATGCCCAATTGCCAGGAGAAACATCTCGGAGTTGGAACACACTATTCACTTGATTTAAACTTGCTCCACCCTTATCGTAAGTTTCGACTTGATCCAGAATTTCGCTCTGAGAAGGAGTTTCATTGGCCAGTGCAGTTTGTCCGCTCACCAATACCCCCCAAAGAGAGGGCGCAACGATTAAAATTTTTCTCCAAGATAAAGTCACAATTGCAATTCCTCACACAATATCAATAGTAATGAAACAAGAGCTACAGATATTTTTGGGGTTTCTATCTGAAACGAAGTTAGCCAGCTTAAAGTTGCTCTAGGTCAATAACAAACCTGAATTCTGACTTAGCTTAAGATTGTTTCAGCGATTACATTGTAATCTAAATTACAAACTTGATTGAGACTTTATTGAAAATTAATTGAATTTTAATCTGATTTTCAGCTTTGTTTTTTTTGTTGCTGATAAAGCTGTTTGAAGGTTCGTTGTTGCTGTTTGTGATCAACAATAGGCTGTGTATATCCGAGAGTTTCACGTTCAATCGGGGAGATATTGCCTGTTAGTAAGTCTCCCGTATCAACAGCATTTAATTCGGGTAGCCAATAACGAATATATTCCCCATCTGGATCAAATTTTTGCGCTTGGGAAGCGGGATTAAAAATGCGTAACGGTTTGGGATCCATGCCACTGGAGGCACTCCATTGCCAGCCGCCGTTATTGGCAGCTAAGTCACCATCAAAAAGGGTTTGCATAAAATACTGTTCTCCCCATTGCCAATTAATGATTAAATCTTTGGTGAGGAAACTGGCAACAATCATCCGACAGCGATTGTGCATCCAGCCGGTTGTATTGAGTTGGCGCATGGCGGCATCAACAATCGGATAGCCGGTTTTACCTTCGCACCAGGCTTGGAAATGTTCGGGATTATTGTCCCAGGGAAAGTCCTTAAACTGATCACGATAGGGTCCGTCTGCTAGTTCGGGAAAGAAATAAAGGGCGTGTTGATAAAATTCTCGCCAGGCGAGTTCTTGTCGCCAAGCATTAATATTCTCTCTGGCTTCATCGCTACGAGCATCTTCCCAGATGATTGCAGTAGTTTTCCAGACTTCTCGAATCCCGATCGCGCCAAACTTTAAAGCAGCACTAAGGACAGAGGTGCCATCAACAGCCGGATAGTTCCGGTTTTGATCATAGTCGAGAATCGCGCGATCGCAGAATTGTTCTAGTCTTTCTCTCGCTGCGGTTTCACCGGGGGGAAGCGGGAGTTCATTATCCCAAGTAACGCCTAAATCCTTGAGAGTGGGTAAAGAAATTGTCCCTACAGTTGCAGTTCTTGCTTGTTCTGAGTCGGTTAAGCCAGTTAATTGTTGAATTTGTCCAACGGGTTCGGCTTTGGGCTGTTGTTGCCAATTTTTCCAGAAGGGCGTGTAAACTTTATAGGGGTCTTCGCCTTGGGTCAGAATTTCACCTGGAGCGTGGAGAAGTTGATCCCAAAATGTATGGACAGGAATATTTTTGGCTTGTAAGGCTGATTGTACTGCGCGATCGCGCTCTCTCCCGTAAGGTTCAACATCATTATTCCAGAAAATCGCCGTTGCCTTCAAAGTTGTCGCTAGTTCAGGAATGGCTGTTACTGGATCAGCCTGTAAAAATAATAGATCGCTGCCTACTTTTTGATAGCGAGTTTGTAATTCTTTTAAGCATCCCAGTAGATATTTAATTCTAGCAGGTGCAACTTGATCCGACTGCAAAAGTTTCGGATCAAAACAGAAAATTCCAACTACTTTTTGCGCTTGTTGCTGAGCTTGATCAAGTCCGATATTATCATCAAGGCGTAGATCACGGCGGTGCCAAAATAAGATTAAATTAGTCATTATTGATTAGTCATTACTCATTGGTCAAACTAGGAAATTAACATGACTTCTACTGTTTCTTGTGCAGCAATTAATGTTGTTCCCATAGGAAGAACAGCTAAGGCATTGGTTTGAGCAAGGTTAATTAAATTCCCAGAACTATAACTTCCGCCAGCAACTTGAAATTGATATTCTCCTGCAATTGCTTCGACTTTTCCCCATAAATACGTCTCTCTTTTACCACCGGATCGGAGTTCTTGCTGTGTTTTTGCTTTAACAAAAGTTGGGGTTAAATAATTTTTTTGTCCACTCAGTTTTTTGATTACCGGAACGACAAACCGCCAAAAGGTAACCAATGCTGAAACCGGATTTCCCGGTAAACCAAAGTAATAACAGTTGGGGAAAGTTGCAAATGTGAGTGGCTTTCCGGGTTTAATGGCAACGGAACTAATGTGAATTTCTCCTCCTAATTCCCTTAAAATATTTTCAATATAATCATAGTCGCCAACCGAAACGCCGCCGGTTGAAATTACTAAATCAGAAGCAGAAATAGCTTGCGCGATCGCGCTTTTTATTAATTCTGGATCATCCCGAATAATCCCTAATGGAATGGCAACCGCCCCTTGTGCTTTTACTAATTCTTTTAAAGCATATTGATTCGAGTCCACCAGCTGTCCTTTCTGTAATGTTTCTTCTGGCGTGACTAACTCATTTCCACTGGAAAAAATGGTCACTCTTGGCGGACAATATACTAATACTTCTCGACATTGCATCGCTGCTAAAACGGCAATTTCGGGTGCCTTAATTTTAATTCCAGAAGGTAATAAAGGTTGTTGGGCTTGATAGAAACTCCCCTGTTTCCGAATAAATTGTCCGGCGGTTGCAGCCACGAAAATTTTAACCTGATTTCCTTCTTGTTCGGTGTCTTCCTGCATCACAATAGTATCTGCACCTAAAGGCAAAATACCACCGGTAAAAATGCGGGCGGCTTGTCCACTTTGTAACTTGTGGCGGGGAGGAACACCGGCAGGGATTTCTTCGACAATTTCTAACGTAACCGGTTGATCGGAACTGGCTGAAGAGAGGTCGCGCGATCGCGCTGCATAGCCATCCATCGCCGAATTATCCTCATGGGGATAGTCTAACTTGCTGGTAACCGATTGAGCGAGAATCCTCCCTACAACTGCATCGAGACTAACGGGTTCGGTTTCTTTTAATGGTTGGATTGTATTTAAGATTATCTTTTCTGCGTCTTTAACAGGTAGCATCATTAAATTACTGGTTACTGCTTAGCTTCCATTTGACGGACGGCGGTTAACGCGGAATAACTTACACCTGCTGTCCCTTCTCCGGGATGAGTACAGTCTCCCACCAACCAGAGATTCTCAATCGGGGTTCGATTGGCAAACCCAAAGGGACCAAAAGTCGAAACCCGTTGTCCTAATCCTCCCACATATCCAGCTTCCCGTGCTGTAAAGCGAGCAAACGTTCTTGGGGTTGCAGCTTCTTGGTGGATAATGGTTGCTGGTGTGAGGTCAAAATATTGACTGAGGCGTTGAATTGCAGTTTTGACATAATCTTCCTTTAAAGCCTCATATTCTTCAACTGTTCCTGTCCACCATTGGGTAACATCAGTAAAAGAAGAAGCAGTAATGGTTGCTTGTCCTTCCGGTGCGCGTCCATCCCCAGATTTACTGACGGAAACGAATAAGGAGTTTTTTTCACCGACAACACCTTCATAATCATAGAGAAATTGTAGATGAGGCGGACAGTTTTCTGGAATCGCACTGCGATCCACGCCTAAATAAAGCACAAACGCCCCATTCGCAGTTGGTAAGCTTTCCACTCGTCTTTGATATCCTCGCAAGAAAAGATCAGCACTCCCAAACGAATTATCTGGATCAGCCAATAACTTTAATAAATTTTGTACGGTTACATTTGCAATAACTGCATCTGCTTCTTCTCGCCACGTTTCCCCTGTTTGGTCATTACGAACGGTCACTCCAGTGATATTGCCATTTTGACAATGCACTCTTTGCACTGAATGACGGAGTTTAATTGTCCCACCCTGCTTTCTTAACCCCTTGACCAGACGAGTACTTAAAACCTGCATACTGCCTTGTAAATGCCATAATCCTTGGGGGGCTTGGGAAACCCCTAAAGCGGTTGCAGCGTACAATAAAGCCGTTTCATCCGCATTCACTTGTGAATAGAGTTTTAACTGCATATCAAGGAAAGTGCGTAACCGTTTATCGTCATGCAGTCGTAACAGTCGTAATAAGTCGCCAACGGTTAGCAACGCAAACGGTAATGTAATGAGCGTATCCGGTCTTACAGCAGAAATCAATTGCCAAAGATCCCAGAGGTTACGCGGAGGAAGTACCGGATCTCGTGCTTGAAACCGCCAACTGGCTGAAAATAGCATATCCATTAGTCGCCAAAACGGTTCACTCCCCGGAAATTGTCGATTTCGTTCTTGGCGCCACTGTTGCGAGTCGCGCCAAATATTGACGGGACTGGTTTCGCCAGGAAGATACACCGCACAAGCTGGATCACAAGGAGTTGCTGAGGGAACCTCAATCCCTAATTCTGTAAAGATTTGTTCATGAATTCCTCCTTTTTCTAAGCCTGCCACTTGGGTTGCACCAACATCAAAGGTAAAACCGTGACGTTTAAAGGTGGAAGCACATCCCCCGGCAACATAGGCTTGATCGTAGACCGTGACGGAATAACCTCGCTTAGCCAGTAATGCCCCTGCTGTTAGTCCACCAATACCGGCACCGATCACAATGACTGGTTTGGACATAGTAATAGTAAGAAAAGACCATTTCTATTGTAAACTTTTGTATCTTTATTTCTCTACAGTAAAAATTATTCTCAAATAGTGTTGACAAAATCACGAAAAAATGCCAATTTATGAGCATATTTTTGAGAGAGTGAGAGGTGTGGGGTATGGTGAGAAATTATCGAAGTGTCTATGAAATAGCCATCAACCGAACAAACTTTCTATTTCGGAAACAACGTCTAACATTAAAGTTCTTATTGTTCAGTTTTGCCAGTGTTGGGGTAATTAGCGCTTTTTCGATCCTGTCGCAACCATCAGTCAATGCCCAAAGTATCGCTCGCAATAGTTCACAAACGGGACAATGGCTCAATGCATCTTTTCCGGTAGAAAATTTCCAAACTTATACGTCTCCCTTTGGTTATCGTCAGTCCCCAACAACCGGAAGAACTCAATTTCATCGGGGATTGGATTTGGCAGCACCTTTAGGGAGTTATATTCGCAACTGGTGGGGTGGGAGAGTTACCCAACTTTCCGACCATACTGCTTGTGGAACAATGGTTATCATTCAGTCGGGGCAGTGGGAACATATCTATTGTCATTTGAAAGGTCACGTTCAGAAAACCAGTGCAGGCTTAGTCTTAGTTGATCGAGGCGGTGGTATTCGTTTAAGTCAGGGTCAACAAGTCCCCACCGGCACTCGTATTGGGCGCGTGGGCATGACCGGACGGACAACTGGACCACATTTACACTGGGGCTTAAAGTATGCAGGAGAGTATATTGATCCAGCGTTAGTCTTGCGACAAATGTATCAAGAACAAGCTGCTGTCCAGTAATGAGTCAATTAAGACTTGAATTCCTTTTGATCCAACAATGACAAGTTTTTCAGGATTGTAGGTTCAATAAACGTTGAAATCAGTAATTTTATCACTGATAGCGATCAATATAATCTGTGATAATAGACGAGATTAGAATACCTCACTCTCCCTGAATATGACGCCCAAACAACGGAATCTTCTTCTCTTATCGGCTGCCATTTCTTCAGCCAGTGGCTTAGCCAGTGAACTGCTTTTAGGGACTTTAGCCAGTTATTTAGTTGGAAATGAAGCCCTTTCTTATGGCATTGCTGTAGGCGGTTTCCTGGCGGCAATGGGCGTGGGATCTTACCTCAGTCGTTTTGTGGGCAGTAAGGGGGATACCCTGTTAACTGCTTTTATGACAGTTGAGTTGCTGATTGCCCCTCTTAATGCCGTGTTGCCGCTGGGCTTATTTATTCTTTTTGTGATTGGGGGAGAGATTTGGTTAGGATTAGCCTTTGTAACCCTCATTTTAGGGACTTTAGCTGGGTTGGAGATTCCCTTATTAACGCGAATGGTAGAAGCAGAGGAAGGGGTTAAAGATGCCCTTGCCGGTGTCCTCGCAATGGACTATTTTGGCGCATTGGTGGGGGCGTTAGCTTTTCCTGTCATTTTGTTACCTTTAGTGGGGATGTTCCCGGCAGCCGCGATTTTGGGGATTTTTCCCGCAGTCATGGTTTTTTTGTTAGGACGTGCTTTTCCACAGTTGCGGCAATGGCGAATATTGGGTCTTACACTTGTAGTGATCTTAACCCTATTTGCAGTCATGGTGGTTCCTTTTAGTCAACGATTAGAGGAAAATGTATATGGGGCACCAGTGATCGGACAAGCCCAGTCTGCTTATCAAAGATTAGTCTTAACCCGACGCGGTAGCGATGTTCGTTTGTTTCTCGATGGAGATCTCCAGTTTTCTACAACTGATGAATATCGCTATCATGAAGCGCTGGTTCATCCGGCACTGAGTGCGGTTTCAGAACCCAAAACTGTCTTATTGTTAGGGGCGGGCGATGGCTTAGCCTTACGGGAAATTTTGAAATGGGAGAGTGTGGAAGCGGTGACGTTGATTGAACTTGATCCGAAAGTCGTGGCATGGGCAACAACTTATCCGGCGTTAGTAGAAGCGAATCAAGAAGCGTTTACTGATTCCCGAGTCAAGGTGCAATATGGCGATGCGTTTCAGTTAATTTCTCAAATTGACAGCAAATTTGATGTGATTATTGCTGATTTTCCAGATCCAGACCGTAATGTCTTAGCGAAACTTTATTCTCTAGGGTTTTATCATCAATTAAAAGCCCATCTCTCTGCGACAGGTGTTTTTGTCACCCAGGGTAGCAGTCCCTTTTTTGCACCGAAGGCTTTTTCTTGTATTGCGACAACGCTTGCTGCCACTGAATTTAAAGTTCATCCTTATACTGTTAATGTTCCCAGTTTTGGTCCTTGGGGGTTTGTTTTAGCAACCAAAACGCCGTTTCAGCCAGAAAAAATTGACCAACTTCCTATCGCAACTCGTTTTCTCTCTCCCACTGTATTGTCCAGTTTATTTGTCTTGCCTAAAGATCTGATGCTGACAGAGGTAGAAGTGAATACGCTGGCCCATCCGGTAATTGTCAATTATGAGCGCGATCGCCGCTGGGTTTTATATTAGTGAGTGTAGTAACAGAAAAAGATTATGTTTGTTCTCACTTTACTCGTTATTATTCTTCTGATTGTCCTGGGAATCTACCTCTTTTTACGTCAACGTAACCAGTCTCCGCAAACTGATCCCAGCGCAAATAATGCTCCCGAACATCGCACCATTTTTAATCTCCAACTCGGAGATATTGTGGAATACTTTGGTCGAGATTGGGTCGTGGAAGGGAAACTGATCTATGAGGAAGATGGATTCACCTGGCTCGAATATTTATTACAGGATCAACAAGACATCCGCTGGTTATCGGTGGAAGAGGATGATCGCCTTGAGTTAAGTTGGTTACAACCCACCCGTAACTTAGATATTCCCCGTAATCCGCCTAATCCCCTAACCTTTGAAGGGAAGACCTATCGCTGTATCGACTCTGGTGTCGCTAAGATGAAACGAGAAGGGTCGGTCTTAAATCGGCAAGCAGAACAATGCCATTACTTTGATTATGAAAGCGAAGATGGCAAACGCTTATCGGTTGAAGATTGGAATGGAGAAGTCGAAGTCACCTATGGTGAAAAGATTAATCCGAATGAACTTTCTATTTTTCCCGGCGAAGGAAAATCGATCTATCGTTAAAGTGCATCCGAACTCAAAACTGAGAACGGAGAGGGAGGGATTCGAACCCTCGATAGAGTTGCCCCTATACAGCATTTCCAGTGCTGCGCCTTAAACCACTCGGCCACCTCTCCCGGTTTGTACCGCGATTTACAATTGTACAATAAAGGTTCTAAGTTTTGCACATTTCTGCGCCCAATTTCTGAAAAAATTTCTGATGACACGCTATTACACGATTCACATTCATGATCGTCAAGCCGGAATTGAACACACAGCAATTATTCCCGATGATCAGTATATTCTCAAAAGTCTCGAAGAACAGGGCATTACGCTGCCCTTTTCCTGTCGGAATGGGGCTTGCACCACCTGTGCGGTGCGACGCCTCGAAGGAGAAATTTATCATCCAGAAGCAATGGGCTTGTCCACTCAACTACAAGAAGAGGGATATAATCTGCTCTGTGTTGGATATCCTCGTTCTGATTTGAAAGTGGAAACACAAGATGAAGATGAGGTCTATGAATTGCAATTTGGTCGGTACTTTGGGAAAGGAAAGGTCTTATTTGGCATTCCTTTAGACGAAGACTAAAGACCAATCCGTTAGCTTTCTCGGTGAGGATTCGAGAGATGTCGTTTCGGAACAAGGATCAAGGGATGTCCAACTTTTCTTGATCCTTCTCTTTATTCAGCGACGGGGACAAAATCATAACCGGTTCCAGACCGCGATGGATTGGTCGGTTGCACTTCGACCATGATTAATTGTCCATCGCGATCGCCGGATGGTAAAAATTTCACCGGTTGCATCACCCCTGGTGCCGAAAAACTACTACTGGAGAGAGCATTTTGAATTCCTTTGCGTGTTGGATCTTGGGCAAGGGCTTGCGCGATCGCGTTCATGGCATCATAAGCCATAACGGTTGCCCAATTGACATCCCCACCCCACAGTTCACGGGATTTGGCGACAAATGCTTGATTTCCCGGTTGTTGAATATGCCAAGGAATGGGAATCGCCATTCCCACCGCATCCTCTCCACCCACTTGCAAGGTTTTTACCCCATATAAATTGCCAATATCTCCAAGCAGAGGCAAGTTTTGATTATTAACATTGACCACTTGCAAAGCGCGATCAATTGTTTTTGGAGAAGGAATCAGCACAACTGCTTCTGCTCCCCGATTCCTTGCATCATCAAGACGTTGCTGGGCAAGAAAGCCTCCCTCACTTAAATCAATCTCTGCAACGGCAATCCCCCCACGAGTTGAGATAGCAGTTTTTAATTCTCGGCGCAAAGAGAGACTGTAATCACTATTAGCATCATAAAAAATTGCCAATTCTTCGATTTTTAAGTTATTTAAGGCATAGTTTGCCATCGTTGCACCAACAATAAAATTACTTGGAATGGTGCGAAAAACATAGTCACTGGCTCCAGAAATTTCAGTACTGGTACTGACCGGATTGACTAATACTAATTGATTTTTATTGTAAATTGGGGCAACTGCTAACGTTGTACTACTGCTCCAATATCCGCTTACAGCAAGAATTTCGTTTTGGCTTGCCAACTCTTGAGCCATTTGTCTAGCCCTTTTGGGATTATCATCATCGTCAGCGATGACTAGCTTTAAAGGCTTGCCGTTAATTCCGCCAGCAGCATTAATTTCTTGTTGGGCTTGGGCATATCCCCGTAACATTTCTAAAGCAAAAAATGCAGTATTGCTTTCCACCGGGACTGTTACGGCAACTTGAAAAGCATCTTGTTGACCAATGCGAGCATTATTTAAGTAAATGAGTGTCTCAGGCGAGTTACGTTTTGCTTGTAAAGCTGCCTCAAACTGTTGAACAGCTTGGGAGTAATTACCGCTTGCCATCGCTTGTACCCCTTGCTGTTTATATTGCAAGAAACCAGGATTCTCAGAACTGGTATTAATTAATATTTTTTCACCTCTACTCAACTGATTATCGAACTGGAACCTTTGAGAAGCAGCCTCATTATTATTAGCATTCGTCTCGGAAGGTGGATTAGATATTGTTTGATCGCTGGACTCTGAATTTTGATTAGAGGAAGTGGTCACTGGCTCCGGGGAGTCATTTAAAACTGTTAAAAGTTTATAACCACCAAAGCCGAGAATTATAAAAATAAGAACATAAACAACGGGCGGAGGTCCTTTTTTAGAGGTCATAATCAATCCTAGAAAAACACTTCCCTGTTATTTTGCCATTCTTCAATTCAGAGTGCGAATTGCTAATTTTTATTTCACTGTAAAGGAACAAAATCATAACCGGTCCCAGACCGCGATGGATTGGTCGGTTGCACTTCGACCATGATTAATTGTCCATCGCGATCGCCAGATGGTAAAAATTGAACGGGCTGCACAACGCCAGGAGCGGAAAAATTATTACTAGAAAGGGTATTTTGAATGCCTCTGCGCGTTGGATCTTGGGCAAGGGCTTGCGCGATCGCGCTCATCGCATCATACGCCATCACCGTTGCCCAATTGACATCACCACCCCACAGTTGCCGAGATTTTTCTACAAATGCCTGATTTCCTGGTTGCTGAATATGCCAAGGAATGGGAATCGCCATCCCTACTGCATCCTCTCCCACTTGCAAGGTTTTTATCCCATACAAATTGCCAATATCTCCCAACAGAGGTAAGTTTTGATTATTAACAGTGACCACTTGCAAAGCGCGATCAATGGTTTCAGGTGCAGGAATTAAAGCAATTGCTTCTGCCCCTCGATTCCTGGCATCATCAAGACGTTGTTGAGCAATAAATCCAGGCTGACTTAAATCAAATTCTGCAACGATACTTCCTCCGCGCGTGGATAGAGAGGTTTTCAACTCCTTGCGTAGAGAAAGACTATAACCACTATTAGAATCGTAAAAAATGGCAAGTTGCTGAACTTGTAAGTTTTCAAGTGCATAATTAGCCATTGTTGCGCCAACGATAAAATTACTGGGAATCGTTCGGAAAACGTAGTTGCTAATTCCAGAAATTTCTGTACTGGTACTGACTGGATTGACTAAGACGAGTTCATTGTTGTCGTAAATGGGAGCAACCGCAAGTGTAGTGCTACTACTCCAATGTCCAGTCACAGCAAGGATATCGTTTCGTTGTGCCAGTTCTGTTGCTACTTGTTCGGCAATTTCAGGATCATCATCTTCATCAACTAAGGTTAGTTTAATGGGTGTCCCATTGACGCCTCCTGCTTGATTAATTTCTTGTTGAGCTTGGGCATAACCTCGCAACAGCTCTAAGGCAAAGAGCTGTGTATCCGTACCCAGCGGAACAGTAACAGCAACTTCAAAGGCTTGTTCTTCTCCAATGCGAGCATTATTTAAGTAAATGAGAGTTTCAGGAGAATTTCGTTTTTCTTGTAATGCTGCTTCAAAATCTTGAACAGCTTGGGAGTAATTTTCTGCCGCCATCGCTTGCAGCCCTCGTTGTTTACTTTGGACAAAGGCTGGATTCTTTACGCTTGGTTCAACTAATTCTTTGTCACCATCGCTGAAACGCTCTCTCAGTTCCTGATTATCATCTTGGAAAATATCAATTATTGTTGGGAGAAGCTGATAACCGCCAACAATCAGAATAATACCTAAAACGACATACACGACAGGAGGAGGTCCTTTTTTAGAAGCCATAATCAACCTGGGAATAACACTTCCCTGTTATTTTGCCATCATCAATTTGATATCGCTAATCGCACAGCTCTGTCTTATTTCCGAAAATTCGATACACTGCAAAGAAAGAGTGCTTAATTATTATTGAAGATCAATAGTCAAATTTAGAAAGTAATGGGCATGAAAAAATTTATCTATGGTTTTTTTGGCGAGACAGCAGGCAGACTGATTATTGTCAGTTGGAATTGGCTATGGGGAATTTCTGAAGCATCAGAACAGGAGAAAGAGCTGATTGATCCAGATCCAACTCATATGGAAGAAATAATAAGGGAAATGCAAAACTCAGTGGACAACTTGACTCAAGCTGTCGCAGTACAAGTCAACAATTATCAGCAAGTAGAAGAAAGATATAGTGCTAAAGTTCAGGAAGTTAAAGACTTGGAAACCAAAGCAAAAACTTTGAAAGCTCAGGGCAATACAGAAGCTGCGCGCTTAACTCTGATCCAAGCAATCAATTTGGAGAAAATTTTACCGCGGCTCAAAGAAGCGGTTGAAAGTACTGAGAAGCACGTCAATGTAGCGAAAGAAGAATTGATGTGGCAAAAAGAAAAGCTCGAAATTTACAAAAGTGAATGGGCGAATATGCAGGTGATTCATAATTTAAACCAAATCCTAGAGCAAGTAGTAAAAGCCAATAACGATTACAATATTGACTTGGCTAAATCTCAGTTTGAAGCGACTAAAAAAGCAGTGAATGAACGAAAAGATGAATTGCAAGCCATTTCTAAACTCTCTAAAACTTCTACTGAAACTTTAGAGGAAAAAATCGATAGCATGGGTTCAGATGATGAAGTCTCTCGTCGTTTAGAGAGATTAGGTAATGAGGAGTCCTCCCATCAAAAATAGCAAGACTCTTCATCTATGACGTGACAAGAGGTTCGCGAAAGCGATCAAACAGGAGTCTCATGACATTTGATCACTGCACTCACCCTTGGGGAAGTTCCCATTTGACTTAACGTCTTCTGCCCCCAGTCGAACGACTGCGAGAACGACTCCCTGTCCCAAAGCGACTCCCGCTTGATTTGCGAGTACGAGTGGTAGAAGACCCCCGAGTGCCATTGTTTTGGAGGGTGCTACTGCCCACGCCAGAACCCGTGCTTCGACCAGATGTGCTGGTGCTGCTGCGGGGATTGGTATTTCCGGTTGTGGAACGATTGATACCGCCGGTTGTTCTCACATTTGCCCGTTTATTCTGTACCGAGGGCGGTTGAGATTGATAGCGATCTTGGTAACGATCAACGGCTTGAGAATAAGTTGAGCCATAACCGCCATAACCCGTCAGAACACTGCTTCCCGCTTGATAAGCCGGAGGAACGTAATACTGCGGGGTAAACAGCATACTCCCAATGGCTTGACCAGCAAGTGCCCCAGCAAATGGTGTCCAGAAGTTGGATTCCCGACGAACAATCACTCTTTCTTGTTGCCCTGTATTGGGATCAGTACGGGTTTCAGCAATGCCGTGAATATATTCAATGCGGAAGTCTTCTGCTAAGTGAAGGGAGTACTCGCCATTTTCAACGAGGAGATAACTTTTTTGTCCGTTTTCCACTTCTTCTGGGGTCAATCGCGCCATTTTGATGTTGTCTTTTTCTAAAACCGGAGGATTGGCATTAAAGAGGAAGAGACGGTAGTCACCACTGACATCGTCGTAGCTTGCTTGTTGCAGTTCATATTTCCCATCAGGAAGACTGCGTTGCGTATTTGGGCTGGTTTGCTGAGTCGGTTGTTGAAATTGTTGTTGAGCGCGATCGTTACCACCACAAGCAACAGTGGTCCAAGAAAGGGACACTACCATGATGCCAATGAGACTACGCCGCAATAAAGGGTTGATCATCATAAATTTATAAAGGAATTAACTCGGGAAAATTTTCAATCACTTGGTCATTGGTCAGCTCATCACCAAAATGAGCCGGTGAGAAATGAATTTGAATGGCACGAAAACGATTTTGATAATGCAGATGAATTAAATCTTTTAGTGCGTCTTGAAGGGCTTCAAAATTGGATAAGTCGGTTTCTAGAGATGCCATTTCTCCAGTGTAAGCAACAGTGAGCATCAAAACGACATTACGGCTGATGGGTAGGGATAGAGTATCATCTGCGTTTACATTGTCATCAGCAATCACATCACTAAGATAGCGCTGAGCAGAGTCAGTAAACAGCTCATTGACGTAATCTCCTGCTTCGCCTTCATCCCAAAAAACATCTCCTTCATTAGCAATCGCTTGCCAACTACTAGGAATTCTTAAGAGGGATTCGCAAATTTCGACTAAGCCCTCTCCCATGACCTCTAAATCTCCTTCCGCCTCAATTGCGCTTTGAGCGACTCGGTTAAAGACCCCTAACTGCGGTGGGGCTTCTTCCCCGGAGAGATGCAACATTATTCTTAAGACAACAAAACGAGTCCGACCTCTTAATTTTTCTACGCGATCGCGCCATCCGCCCATAACTGATTTTCCCATTCAGTTTCTTACTATTATTATCCCCGACGGAGGATGATATAGTGTCGCTGTTGACGGAGGATTTTACCTTCGGTTTCGAGTTCTTTTAATAATTTGGTGACTGTGACACGGGTTGTCCCAATTAATTCAGCCAGATTTTGATGGGTTAAACGCAGATCAATTAAAATCCCTTGGGCAACGCTACGACCAAACTTATTCCCTAACCAAATCAGCAGTTTATCCAAGCGATTATAAACCCGTTCACTGCGGACAATACTAAATAATTCTTCTGTGGCTTGGGAATGTCCAATGATACCATCCAGATAGTGATGCCATTGCTCTACTGGCACTGATGTCGCTTCGACACTCGTCAAACATTCAATTTGGTAAGGATAAGCACCGGAAAGGGGTTGACCCACAACATCGCCAGCCCCCCAGTAGCCAAGGATAATACTGACCCCTTCTTCATTCCAGGTCAACGTTCGGACAATTCCCCACTCTAACGACCATAGTAAATCTTGGCGCGAGGGAAGACAATCATTGCGACTAAAGGGAAGACGGGTCAATTGTTTGGGAACACTGGGGAATTCTGTAGTTAAAGCCATCTCAACGACTCTCTTTTTGGGCTAGAGGAATATGTGTTATAGTTTGCCTTTTCTCTAATTATTATTGACTAATTCTCTCTTATCAGCTAGGGATAACTTAACATAACTTTCTATTCATTTTGTTAAGAGAAGATTAATCCTAAGTAAGTTAATGATTAATCTCTGATGCTGATTTTAAGAAACGAGTCACCAGTTACGATCATCATCTAACTTAAGAAACGAAGAGCTTCATCAATATCTAAGAGATAAATTCCATCTTTTTGTAGTTTGTTCTCAAATTTAACAAAAGTAACAAAACGGGCAAGTCCATAAAGATTAGTTTGCCGATAGACACTAGGCAAGGGTTGAATTTCATCATAAGGAAGCTCCATCATATTCGGTAAACTGTAGATGGGAATGCCACAAAATTCACCTTGACGCGTTTGTGTCAGAATTAGGAAATCTCCTGCTATACTCGGATTCGATTCAGTTTTGTAACGCAAGTGATGATGTAAATTTAACAATGTAATACTTTGTTTTTCTAGCATAACCAACCCAAACCCTTCAAAATGTTGGGTGAGTTCAGGAGGACTTTCAATGACTTGCAACACAGCATTAATGGGTAAAGCAAAAAAATAGTCACCGAGAGAAAACACAATTACTCTTAATAATTCCTCATTTTCTTCGGTGACAGGAGAAGTCGCTAAAGCTAAATTAGAAGATTGAGTAGACAAATTATTCATCGCTAAAATTTAAAGAGCTTAATCATCAAAGAACCAATTTTAAAAAAGCAAAAACAATTATTTTTGCCTTGATTTATGCTAAGTTTTTCCCTACTGCACCTAGTAAATCTTGGTCTAAGTAGGGTTTTGTTAAATAGTCAGATGCACCGAGTTCCATGGCAATGCGTTGGTATTTATCTCTAGTGCGAGAAGTCAGCACAATAACTGGAATTTGAGCAAATTGAGAATTTTGGCGAGTAGCGCCAATAAATTCTAAGCCATTCATCCGCGGCATTTCTAAATCACACACAATCAAGTCTACTTTTATGCCTTGTTGTAATTGTTCAAGAGCATCTTGACCATCTTTGGCTTGGATCACCTGGTGTCCTGCTTTTTGCATAATCATCGACAGCGTTTGTCGCTCCGTAATCGAGTCATCAATGACCAACAACGTTCGGAACTGATTGTTATCAATAGGGAGAGGCGTTTGCTCCGAGGAGGGGATTGAGGGTTGGCTATCGTGGATACTCTCTGCTTCTTTTCCTTCTGCAGTACGGTGAATACTGTAAGGGTTGGTGTAGTCTTCCGTGAGCTTTTGCTGGGGAAGAGCTGCTTTTTGGGAGCTAGGGAGACGAGACGCTAATTTGGTGTCTCCTTGTGCCAGGAAGGAACTATGATGAGTGAGATGGGCTTGACTATACTTCAAAAGTGCTGCACCATCAAGGACTAGACTAAGATGACCGTCGGGAAGAATTGTACAACCATAGGCATAACTCGGTGGCGGTACTGCCATCGAGAAGGGTTTTAAAACTAATTCTTGTTCTTCCAGAATCGTATCAATTTCCAAACCCACTAAACCGTCTGGAGTCCGAACCAGCAATAAGGGGGCAACTCCTGCTTGTGTCGTGAGAAGAGTGGTTTCTTGTTGCATTTCCACGTCGGAATGGGGTGGAGATTGGAGAAGATAGTTCGTATTGCGGTGATAATTTAAAAGATTGGTTAGGGCATAAATCGGAACACTAACGGGATCTTGTTCTTTACGAGATTGCCATTTTAAGACTTTGCGACTACCGAGCCATCGAATTTTATCTTCTTCGGGAATGAGCACTTGTTCCACTTCATCAGCAATAAAGCTATAGATCCCATTTCCCGCTTGACACACTAATAAACGGGCATTCATCAGTGCGCCCCGAATTTGTAGATAGAAAGTGGTTCCCACACCCACTTGACTTTCAACGGTAACGGAACCATTAATTTTCTGCATTTGGGAGTACACCACATCTAAACCAATTCCTCGCCCAGACAAATCCGTTGCGTTGGCAACAGTAGAAAATCCTGGTTCACAGAGGACTCGTAAGAGTTGATCTTCAGGGCGAGGAGACTGACAAATCTCTTGTACTTGCGGGGTTGTAATGAGATTTTTGGCTAAGGCGCGCTCACAGATTTTATCGACATCTAAGCCGCGACCATCATCGGTTACTTCAACAATGGTACGGTTCCCCTGATTATAGGCACGAATCAAAATTTGGCCAGTGCTTGGTTTTCCTTGTTGTTTTCGTTCTGGGGGCGATTCAATCCCGTGATCAAAGGCATTCCGAACCAGATGAAGTAAAGCATCATAGAGATTTTCGGTAATCGCTTTATCTACTAAAACCTGCACGCCACTTTGTTTGAGTTCAACGGCTTTTTGATAAGATTCACTCAGCTTCCTGACCATTGGCGGAAAGCGATTCAGTACTTTCTCAATGGGAACCATACGTACGGTTTCTAACGCATCTCGCAGTTGTCGCGAGAGCCGTTGTTCTCGTTCAACTGAGGTGGCATTCGCTCGGGCAAGATGGTTGACATCATCAAGGGCTTGTTCGAGTTGGCTATTTTCTTCTAAGGACGCATATAAAAATTGGGCAAAATCACTATTGGCAGATTCAGAAGGAAGTTTATCCCGTAGTTGGAAGAGGGTTCGTCGATGTTGAGACAGCCAGCCTCCTAGTTTTTGTAATGCCCCTTGATATTGTTCATCTCGTAGAGAAAGCAGGTTCTGATTAATGGAAAGTTCTCCTACGAGATGGTTCAAGTTTTCAACTTGCTCTAAATCGACGCGGATACTGACGTGGTGACGAGAGGCATTGGGTTGTTGATGAAATTGAGCGGATTCCAGTTCCGGATCATGGCTGGTTTCCAGAGTTGTTGCTTCTGTTTTCGGTTCTGCTGGAGGCGAGAGGGCGGATGCGGTGGCCGTGTCTCCCTCTGATGCTAAGTGAGTAGTGGGAGGAGTATCTGCTGCTAAATTCGGGAAGGGATCAGCAACGTCACTGGTTTCAAAACTGCCAAATGTATCTTCGAGAGAGAAGGAATCGGTTGCTGAGTCTGTCGTCGCAGTGGTTGCGGTGAACATTTCTTCGGCAAAGCCTTTCAGAATTTCTGACGGTTCGCCACCACGATCGCGATCGCCATTCAAAACTTGCTCTCGCGCTTCGTGAAGATTATTTAGAATTTCTTGGGTAATATCAGGAGCGGCTAGCGGGTGTTGGGCGAGCGCATGGAGGGAGGTTTGGGCAATTGCTTTGAATCCTTCTAAACCTAACGATTCGGCTAACCCAACAAAGACTTCCATGTGAGTGCTCACTATTTCTGCCAGTGCTTGCGGCTGAGATGTTTGCTTTAAAGCAGCTTCAATTTGCTCAATCCGTTGTTGCACTCCCACTTGGAACACAGATTGTGTCATGTCAAATCCGAGTTCAGCAGAAGAAAGAAGGGCTGGTTCTTCATCAAAGCAATCTCCGAGCTTGTCTTGGAGTTTGGCAAAAATACCTGCCGCCCGTTGTAAATTATGCTCATCACTGCTGTTATCTCCTTGAATTTCGTTGTTATAAGCAACCCGCAAACATTCGTAGATATCAAGGAGGAGGCTTTCTAGTTCACTATCAAAGACAGCCTGGGGAGACAGAAGTGCCCCAAAAATATCTTCTAGCTGATGGGAGATTTGTTTAATCGTCTCTCGTCCGACGTTAGCGGCAGCTCCTTTCAAGGTGTGAGTGGCACGCATTAAGCCGTGGACAGTGGGTTTGGCGTGATCTTCACGGATGTTGTAAATCCCGGTTTCCACTTGTTCGAGAAGGTCGGGGGCTTCGTTACGGAAGAGTTCGTAGCTCTGCTGGCGGATTTCTTCGTCGGTAGTCATTGTTGATTGGTTTGGAGTGATTTTTGCAAGAGGAGGGAGAGAAAAGGGAAAGGGATAAAGGATTGTCATGCTCCCCTTTATCCTTTTTCCTCAATCAATTCCTTCTCACCTCTTATGATTTAGATGGTGAACTTATCGACAGCAGCTTGGAGTTGTTGTGCAGTGTCTAGGGCTTCTTTAAAGGAAGCGGATAAAGCATTGGATTGTTCAGAAGTTGCATTGGCAATGGCTGCTACTTCCTGCATCGTTTCGGTCACTGATTGAGACTGCTGAAGTTGTCCTTGACTGGCTTCGGTAATACCAGCAACCAATTTACTGATTTCTCCAGTAGCAGCAGCGATCGCGTTCAACTCTTCTTTGGCTTCTTGGACTAAATTGGTTCCGGCACTGACCTGCGCGATCGCGCGTTCGGTCACTTTAATCGCTTCACTGGTTTGATTGCGAATTTCAGCCACTAAGTCTTCAATTTCTTTCGTTGCATCCGCTGATTGGCGGGCAAGAGACCGCACTTCATCGGCAACGACAGCAAAGCCGCGACCATATTCTCCAGCGCGAGTGGCTTCAATGGAAGCATTCAGGGAGAGTAATTGGGTTTGTTTCGAGAAGTCGCTAATTAAGTTAACGACGCGGGAAATTTTCTGAGAGGACTCTCCGAGTTGGCGAATATTCCGACTGGTTTCTGATACGGCATCCCGGATGCCCTGAATCCCATCCACAGTCCGATTCATTGCCGCATCTCCAGACGAGACGGTTTGATTCGATTTTTGTACGGCTTGGTTAATCGCTTGAGCATTATTGGCAACATCTTGAGTGGCATGAGTCATTGATTCTACTTGGTCTAAAGCACCACTCAACGCTTGGGATTGCTGGGTTGCCCGTTGAGAGAGTTGATTAATTGCCTCATCACTTTCACTGGAAGTTTGTCCTACTTTTTCCACGGCTTGTTGCACTTGCACGACAATTTGCCGCAATCCTTTCAAGGTATTGTTGTAAGCATCAGCGATGGTACCTAATTCATCATCGGTGACTGGCGCACGAACGGTTAAGTTTCCATCTAAGGCGGGGCGTACTGCTGTTAACAGCTCGATCGCGCGTTGTTGTAATAACTCTTTGGCTTGTCGTTCTCGTTGTGCGGCTTCCGCTAACTGATCTGACTGTTGACGAATTTGAGCTAAGAACTCAGCCTGTTTCAGGGCAATTCCCAACTGTACTCCAATTTGTTGCAACAGTTTAATTTCTTGTTCCTGCCATTGACGGGCTCCGCTATTTTGATAAACCCCCAAAATCCCCCAGAGTACCTCATCTTGGAACACTGGAACCAGAATATAAGCCTGACACTGGAACGTTTCTAACAGTTCCAAATGACAGGAATCAAAACCTTCTTGGTAAATATTAGGCACAACATGACTATCGCCACGGGCGTACCGACCGCCTTTATTTTCTTGGAGATAGGTATCTTTCACTTTCGCGTTTTCGG
>CAZBPR010000007.1:0-18110 GCA_964493825.1 uncultured Dactylococcopsis sp. | reverse complement strand
ACTAAGGGTTGCCAACCGGTTGCAACAGACTCAGCAACAAATTCACCACTCCAATCATCCCCAAACTGATACAGCCCAACTCGATCCGCTTTCAGCAGTAAGCGAACTTCTTGGGTTGTGGTTTCAAAAATCGTTTTCACATCCTGAGACCGACGGATTTTGTCCACCACTTTTGACACCGCTTGTTCCCGTTCGGCTGCTTCTGCGAGTTCTTCTGATTGTTGGCGAATTTGCTGGAGATATTGGGCTTGTTTCAGTGCCACCCCAAACTGGGTTCCTACTTGTCGGGTCAGTTGCACTTCACTATCTTGCCAAGGGCGAGGACCACTATTTTGATAAACCCCGAGGATACCCCACAACACATCGTCTTGGAATACTGGAACCAAGATATAAGCCCGACATTGGAAGGTTTCTAAGAGTTCCACATGGCAATCGTCAAAGCCTTCTTGATAGATATCGGGAACCACATGATTTTGTCCGAGGGCATAACGTCCCCCTTCATTTTCTTTAAGGTAGGTATCTTTGACTTTCGCTTCTGCTGTGCCGACTAAATGTTTCCAACCCGGTGCCACGGATTCGGCGACAAATTCCCCACTCCAGTCTGCATGAAATTTATACAGAGCAACGCGATCGGCCTTCAGAACATTCCGGACTTCTTGGGTTGTATTGTTAAAAATGGCATTAACTTCGGGGGTACGACGAATGCGATCCACAATTTTGGAGACAGTCTTTTCTCGCTCTACCCCTTGACTCAATTGATCATTTTTCTCTTGCAGTTGTTCGACAAATTCCGCTTGTTGCAGCGCCACTGCCAGTTGATCTCCCACTTGAACTAACAGATCAATTTCATTGTCTTGCCAAATACGGGGACCCGAATTTTGATAAATTCCCAGTAAGCCCCAAATGTTACTGCCTTGGAAAATCGGGACAATAATATAAGCGCGAGCTTGATATTTTTCTAGGGATTGAAGGTAACAAGTGGGGAAGTTGGCGGCATAAACATCGTTAATTGCGGTGTAGCGCTTGCCATCTTTGTATTTCCCCCCTTGCTGGTCTTGCAGGTAGGTATCCCGTTCAGTAATATCGCCACTTGACCATTTGCGGAGCGTACAGCGGTCATTTTGGGTGCGATCGCCGCTTAAAACTTCATCACCCGTTTGTTCAATGAGCAAAGAGACCCAACCGCCCGTCACTGATTCAGCGACCACTTGCCCACTCCAATCTGGATTAAATTGATAAACGATCGCGCGATCGGCGTTGACGACTTTTCGGAGTTCTTTCGTGGTGACTTGGAAAATTTGATCGAGATCTTGAGATTGGCGAATCCGGGAAATAATATTGGCTTTCGTTTTTTCTTGTTGGGCTTGTGCTGCTTCCCGTTCGGTTTGTTTTTGCAGTTCTTCGACATATTCGGCTTGATTGAGTGCCACGCCCAAGGGTTCAGACACTTCTACCATCAGGTCTTTTTCAGCTTCTGTCCACTGACGAGGACCCTTATTTTGATAGGCAGCCATTAAGCCCCACAGTTTTTCGCCTTGAAAAATAGGAACATTAATATAAGCCCGGCACTCGTATTTTTCCAGTTGATTGATGTAACAGCGGGGAAAGCCCATTTCGTAGATGTCGTTGACAACACTGTATTTTTTCCCATTGACATAGCCTCCCCCTTTGGTATCGCGAAGGTAGGTATCTTCGCTGTCTCGGGCGCGTCGTTCTCCGCTTAACAGCCGCAAGCTACAATCATTTTTAACCTCCCCAGCCGGATCATCTGCATTAACGACGGGAGTCCAACCCGTTGTCACTGCTTCAGCGACAAAACCGCCACTCCAATCTGCATTAAAGCGATAAATCCCCACGCGATCGCAGCTGAGCGCGCGACGAATTTCTTGAGTTGCTACTTCAAAAATGGTGTCTAAGTCTTGGGATTGCCGGATCCGCGAAATAATGGCAACTTTGGTTTGCTCTCGGCTTCTCTCTTGTTGCACCCGTTCTTGATAGTCAAAGCTGGCGACTTTGAGAGCTAGTTCCGTACTAATCTGATAAAGCACGTTGATTGCAGGATCTGACCACGGTTGGGCACTTTCACAACTGTGGACGACTAATAAACCCCAAGGTTGACCATCAATCCGCAGCACAAGGGCAAGGCTGCTTTGCACTTGATAGCGATCGAGCAATTGCTGTTGATAAGGCGTCGCGCGATCGTTCCCATTGATCGCAACCATTCCTTCCGGTAAATACTCCTGTGCTCGATCTCTGCCAAACAGGGTTGCCGGAAGGGTTTCTCCTTTTGCTGGCGTCCAACCGCGCTCAAGTTTCTCAGCAAGAACTGTGCCTTCTTCTTCCCCGGCAAATTTGTAAATCAAGCAACGCTGAGCTTGGCTGATCTTCAACGTTTCCTGGCAAACTAAATCCAAAAGAGTGAAGAAATCTTTACATTCTTGAATTTGTTGTGCCAGCTGGAACAATGCTTCTCGTTGCGTTGAAGCATCCGTGGTTGCGCCGTTGCCGTCTTGAGTATTCCCAATACTCGGCGTATTGAGGCAGGTTTGAAAATGTTGACCAATCGTTTCGATCTCTTGTAGCTTGTTGAGGATTTCTGTTCGTTCTAAGCCTCTAACCCTTGACAATTCTTGCTTAAGCCCTTGTAAGCTACTCTGAAATTGTTTCACATTGACAGCAACGTTAGAGTCTTCCCTGAGCGGAAAGGGTTGGTCAGAACGGGATGCATCAGTGCTGAGAACTTCTGGAGTTTTAGATGGAGTTTCTTCTGTGTACATTTTGCTTTAAGTCGGTTGTTTGTTATTCGTTGGCTTTAGTTTGGGTTAAATGCTTTGACCAGAGCTGCAGCATCTAAAATAATGCTGCTCGCTTCTGTTAAATATCCTTGGGCATAAGACAGGATATGCGGCGGAAACAGACCTTCCGGCGGTTGCAGTTTCTGCCAATCATGTTGCTCAATGGTCTCCACTTGACGCACTGCAATGCCAATTTCTTGCTGTTCAACTTGGAGAACAATGACGTTAATATTGGCGATGATATTCTCCATTTCCCAGAGTGCCGAAAATCCTAGTAAGTCATTCAAATCAACAACCCATAACATTTCACCCCGCCAGTTATGGATCCCCAATACACTTTGGGCAACATCAGGAACGGGTAGTATCTTCTCTCCTGATACGCTCAGCACTTCTTTGACCGCGTTGACAGCAAGCAGTGCAGTATCTTCTGCGCCCAAGTGAAACCGTAAAAACCGTTGTCCAACTTGCGGTTGAGATGAACTGGCTTCTTCTAAAGATAACAAAGAAGGGGTGATTTTTATTGAATCAAGCCACCCTTTCAAATCACTTTGTGCTACTATCGAGTTACTGGTATCCATCATCTGGAGCCACTGAGGCACTTCATCTCCTTTTTGTTGACCGCAAACTCGAATTTTTTTTACCTTTTTGGGATCAAGTTTGCTGGCAATCTGCCGCAGTAGTTTCATCATCTTTTCTTCATCAGGATAACTATTTGTTCCTTCTAAAAGGATTAAAAGATGACATTGCTTTTTGCGAACTCGTGCTGAAATTCCTTGAGGTTTAAGTTTGTAGTTTAAAAAGGTTTCGAGTAGTTGGGGTTCTCCTTGTTGAGCAAGAGTAATGGTATCTCGTTGACGAATTGACTTAGACTGAGTCATGGAAAGTGCTTGGGAAAAATAAATACAGGCAATCCATTTCTTAAATTAACTGATTTGACAATAAAATTACAGCAGTAAACTTACCGATTTTTTGATTAATAAAATTAATTTTTATTAAAAACACTTTACGTATTGCTCGCTCTTTTCATGAATTTAAAAACAATCAAATCAATCTTTGCGTTCTTCTCCTTAGAAGAGATCTTATGCTAAGATTAGCACTATGTTTTTAATTTATTTATTGGCATTGAGAGTCAAATTTCTAGTTTTCCCGGAACCGCAAAAAGATGCTTCAGTATTTTCTACGAATTTTATTGAATTGCCTGAATAAGAAAAGATATAAAGTTATATCTTAGAAGCCTATTAAGAAAGTTACTCAATGATGATAATACTTGATAAAAAAATGATTCAACAGAAGATATTTCAAAAGCTATTTTCCTTTAGTTTTACACTTAATAAATACTAAATGAGGGAGATTTCAGCCATGATAACAGAAGATAAAATAAATGGTAAGCAGCAATCTTTAAATAATCAATCAGAAGTCGCTGATCCGATTTTTTTAGAATTAGAGAAACTTTTAGAAGAACTTTTATCTTATAGTCAAAAACAATTTACGGGACGGCTAACCATCAAAACGCCACAAAGACATCAATGGCAACTTTATTTTGGAATGGGTCGCTTGCTGTGGGCCAGTGGGGGAGAACATCCTCGTCGTCGCTGGCGCAGACAGTTGGCTTATGTTTCTGAGCAAAATAGCTTAACAGGGCATTATTCAGAAGGACATTTACGGGAAGGAGATCAATACGAATGTTGGAATTTCCATCTCTTGCTTGCTCTCCATAAACGTAAAATTTTGAGCGCCGACCAGGTGCGAGAGGTTATGAAAGGTGTGATCGCTGAGGTACTATTTGATCTCTACCGCCAAGGAATTGCCCTTTGTACCAGTGAAGACGCTTATCCCAACGCACCTAATCACTGTGGCCAACAGGTGTTTACTCGCCAATGGCAAACGGGCATTCGTCCTTCTCAACAGATGGTTGTCCCACCGAGTTGGGGAGGAGAAACGAATGCACTCCTCAAAACAGCAGCACAAAGTTGGTCGCAGTGGCGTGATGCGGGGCTCACTCATGTTTCTCCTGATCAAGCCCCACAGTTGGTTAACTTAAAACAATTGGCCGCTCAAACCTCGGAAAAAGTTTATGCTAATCTTGCTAAGTTGGTGACTGGCGATCGCTCATTGCGGGATTTATCCGTGGTGATGAAAATGGAGCCCTTGAAAATTGCGCGATCGCTGCAACCCTATATGCGGGAAAATTTAATGACCTTAGTCAAAATTGCGGATCTACCTCCGTCCCCTTCCTTTCAGACAGAAGCTGAAGTTGCGAAAAAACAACTACAGCGACGAGCGGACGATCAACAGCAATCAACTCAATCTATTTCTCCAGTTCCAACCACTCCAGCAAAAGTACGACGTCCTCTGATTGCTTTTGTGGATGATAGTGAACAAAGTCGTCAAATTATGAATAATATTGTCACAAAAGGCGGGTACGATTTTATTGGTATCGGTGATTCTGTGCAGGCGATTACTGTCTTACTCGAAAAGCAACCGCAACTCATTTTTCTCGACTTGATGATGCCGAATGTCAATGGCTATGAATTGTGTAGTCAAATTCGGAAAATTTCTGTTCTAAAAACAGTGCCGATTGTGATTGTCACCGGTAATGATGGGATTATTGATCGGATGCGAGCCAAAGTTGTGGGGGCAAGCAACTTTATTGCGAAGCCCATTGACCGTTCCGAAGTCTTAACCTTAGCCTTGCAATATACTCAGTCCTTCTCTCAAAAATAAAAGGGTTGTTTTGAGGGATTGAACCCCAGTTAGGTTCAGTATTTAACCTGAGTCTCTGTAACCCCTGATCTGCTAGAATTAAGCCAAAAATTTAGGAGGGTAGTTTGATGATGATATCGCGATCGCGCCTTGTTTTAGCAACAACCATTAGTTTAATCGCCAGCTGTTTTGGATCCAGCGTTCTGGCCGAGCCGAACCCCACTGCAACCGACAACAATCACTCTAATGATGCGGCTGTCATTACCTATGAAAATGTCCAAGATTTATTCCAACAAGCGATTACTTACGAGTCCGGGAACTTTTTAACCAATCGCTCAATTGGAGAGCAACTACAACTAATCTTTGGGTTTACTGATGAAAGAACGCAAGGGATTTCTGCTTTCCCAGAAAACGAAATTATGCGGGATACTGTCTTACTCCATAAGGTTTACGAAGATTTTCTTAAACAACAGGCGGGAGACGATCCGATTCGGACTAGGGACTTAGAAAACCCTTATAATACATCCTTAGGCTCTCCTGACTATTCAGCAGCAGAATAATTTTGATGAAGTCTTTCCCTTTGGCAGCAAGGAAACGAGGAAGATGAAAAATCCAGGGTGCAGGAGTTGAACCTGCCTAGGGCGAATTATGAGTTCGCTGCCTCAACCGCTCGGCCAACCCTGGTTAAAACGGGATAATTAACTATAATGTAACATCTGCGGTTATTCTCAACGCAAGTTTTCCGAATGATCAAATTTAACTCCACTGTGACATTTATTCTACTGTTTGTTGTCGTCACGATCGGCAGCGGTTTAATTAGTGCTTTGCAAGGATATACCTTAGGCTATCAAGCGCTAAAAGAAGTGTCTCAGCCAGAAGTCAAGCCTAATCAAAAACAGCTCGCAGAACAAAATAATCAGTCTTCCGGTCAGGAGAATATGATTGTTTCCGAAGGCGAAATTATCAAACAAGTGAATGCAGCCATGAACCGGAATACAGACAAAGCTACTCCCTTAGATGGAGAACAAGCTTCCGGCAAAAGTTCCAATCAGGATAGTTTTATTGAGTCTCCTTAAGATGCCTTCCCAAGCAACGTAGAATGAGGAAAGCCGATCTCCCCCTAATCTCGACTTCATGTATGGCAGTCCTTTAAGTTCTGTATTTTTGGCAGTAGTTGCCTCGGAGACCAATTTGACAGTACAAGATCTCCTACTCCGACTATTGTCAGTCTTTTTATTAATAGCAATCAATGCGTTTTTTGTTGCCGCAGAATTTTCAATGGTCGCCGTGCGGCGATCGCGCATCAGCCAATTAGTTGAAACCGGCGATCATGCAGCCCAAGCGGTACAAACTCTCCAACGGCGTCTGGATCGTCTTTTATCCACAACACAGTTAGGCATTACCCTTTCCAGTTTAGCCTTAGGCTGGATTGGCGAAAGTACGATGGCAGTTGTTGTTGCGAATGGGTTAACGCAGTTGCCTGTTCCTCCTGCTTGGACAGGGGTCATCGCCCATTCCATTGCAATTCCAGTTGCCTTTTTTCTCATTGCCTACCTACAAATCATTTTAGGAGAACTCTCCCCGAAATCCATTGCCCTACATCATGCCGAACAAGTCGCCCGTCTATTCGCACCGACTAGCCTTGTTATTTCTCGACTGTTCCATCCCTTTATTTGGGTGCTCAATCGCTCCACACAAACCCTACTGCACCTAGTTGGGTTAGAATATAGTCCTCACAGTTGGTATAACCGCGTCACCTCTGAAGAACTGAAACTCATTATTGCCACTGAACGAGAGTCGATTGGACTCGAAGCAGAAGAGAGAGAACTCCTCAACAACGTTTTTGAGTTCAGTGAAGTTCTGGTGGAAGAAATCATGGTGCCGCGAACCAAAATTACTTCGATTCCCCGAGACGCCACCTTTTCTCTAGTCCTCAATGAAGTGGTCGATAGTGGACATTCCCGCTACCCAGTCACAGGCGATTCTTTAGATGACATTATTGGGATGATTGATTTCAAAGAATTAGCCGTCCCCTTAGCTAAAGATCGTCTCACCCCAGAAACACCCATTCGCCCCTGGATCCGACCGGTGCGTTTTGTACCTGAATTTACGCCACTAGGAGAACTTCTGGGAACCATGCGTCGTTCTCGCCTCGAAATGGTCATGGTTGTCGATGAATTTGGGGGAACTGCTGGCTTAGTGACCTTGAAAGATTTAATTGATGAAATTATTGGCAACGACAGTGAGTTGGGAAGCAGTGTTTCCGGGGAAGAAGACGTTGCCTTACAAATGTTGGATGAACAAACCTTTCTGGTGCAAGCACAAATGAACTTGGAAGAGGTCAATGAACTTTTAGATTTAGAATTACCCATTACAGACGAGTATCAGACAATCGGCGGTTTTTTACTCTATCAATTTCAAAAAATCCCCACTCAAGGAGAAACTCTGACTTACGAGAATTTAGAATTTACAGTGGTTTCTGCCGATGGTCCTCGTTTATCTCAAATTCGCATTTACCGCCATGATCCTTTGCCGCCAGAAGAAAGTGAAATCGACTTGAGTCCTCCTGAAGAGGAAACCGAAGAAGAAGAACAAAATTTTTCGGAATAAAGTTTAAAAAACGGTTGCTTGGTTTTGCTCTCTCTATCCTTAGACTTACTTCTTAAGTTGTATCTCTAAGTATTAGTAATCAAAAGAGTATTGAGAAGAAATAAGGAATTTGAAAAAGTATTAATTAATACAGTTTTTATTTAACCAAACCTTAACTCTATCGTTAAACTAAAAATAAGTAAAAAATAATCGTTAGTCATCTCAATCATTAGGAGGTCAAAATGATGAAAGGCTTCCGTATTCTCGGCAGTAGTCTTTTAACAATTGGATTAGCGGCTGTGTCTCCTGTTGCCTTAGCTGGTGAAGTTGCAGCCCTTTCCTCAACCGATAGTAGCCGTGAAATCAAACCTGTTAATTTAGTTCATCGGGCTTATAGTGGTCACTTTAAAGACCAAGATATTCCGGGTTTTCATCGCTTAATGACGGCTTATAATAGCGGTCAAATTGAGGCGGAAGATTTAGTGCAAACTGCAATTGATCAAGGACGACTTTCTCCAAATAAATTAAACGATGAAGGCTATCTTCATACGGTGAGATATCAACTAGAACATCTAGAATCTCGCGATAGCAATGACTAAATTGCTGATCAAAGGGGTTAACTTCAGTTAAATCTCTTGCCTTATATTCTCCTTACATCTTTGTTAATAAGTAAGGAGAATTATTTAACGTAAAATTGACTCTCATGATGGAAAAGCGCGATCGCGCTCGCCAATAAAATTCCCCCTGAAGTATTGCTGCGCTTAATTGTCCTTCCAAGCCGGATGATTCATTAAAGAGGCAAATTCACGAACCCCTCGTAGCTGATTAGAAAGGGGAAGATGTCCTTGAGGTGCGCTTAAATCCCAAATAAATTCATTGGGGTAACGTGTCCAAAGATTGCCTTTTTTCCAGCCAATTTTTGTCCATAATTTGGGGAAGTCTTGTCCCAGCGAAAGCCAAATTTTGCGCTGTACGGAAAAGCCAAATTTTCCTTGGGAATGAACATACCATAACTGATCCATGGTTTGTAAGTCAGTGTTGGGAAAATTCTCCACTTCGGTAAAATAAATCCATTTTCGTTGCATCGCTTGTTCACCGGCTAACTCACAGCGTTTGGTTAACGTCAGTCGATCAGCTTCCTGAAAGTCTCGTTGGGCTAAGGCGACTTGCAACGGAGAGTAGTCAATATTACGCTCACTATTGAGGGGAACCACCCCTTGTGGGAACTTCTCTTGTAAAAACGCTTCTGCTTTCGGCAATTCCGTGCCATACAACTCAATATAGGCTTCGCCCACAGCAGGGGTAAGATTAGTCCCTTCTTTCTCTAAAAAGGTCATTAAAACTTCTAAACCAGCTTCTCCTGCACTTGCCAGTTCTGAGATTAGGGGAAGTTGTTTTTTCGCCGGTTGGGAAAACAGCTTTTCTTGCAATTCAGGAATTTGATCGGTGGAGGGAGAATTCACGTTATCCATTTCAGCTTTACGAAGACGACTAGCCATCATCCATCATAATGGTCTGAAGGCAATTTCCTCACATAGGCCAGTGCAAATCGTTCAATTCCGGCTAAGTCTTTGTGGATGCTGATGGGGTGATAATGACCGTTATCCTCCAGTAATTTTTTAACCGCATCGGCTTGTCTGGCTTCCATTTCAACCAGCCAAAGTCCCCCATTGTGAAGAAATTGTGGAGCAGCTTCCATTAAATGACGAATGGCGACTAACCCATCTTCTCCCCCATTGAGAGCGGTGATGGGTTCGTGCTGTCTGACTTCCGGTTGGAGTTCCGCTAAGGTGGCAGTAGGAATATAGGGAGGATTAGATACCATGACACTGATTTTCCCTTGCCAGTGTTGGAGAGGAGAAAACCAAGAGCCTTGATGGAATTTTATGTGATTGGCAACTCCCAAGAGGTGAGCATTTTCTTTGGCAATGGCTAACGCCTCTGGGCTGTTATCAACGGCATGAATTTTTGCCTCTGGTAGGGCTTTGGCTAAAGCAAGCGCGATCGCGCCACTACCGGTTCCCAAATCGACCCAATGCCCAGTGGGAAACTGATCGCGCCCAAATTGGAGAGCGAGTTCAACAATGATTTCCGTTTCTGGTCGCGGAATCAGCACTGCTGGCGAGACTTTCAATGTTAAATCTCGCCAGAGGGTTTCCCCAACGAGATATTGCACGGGAACTCGCTCTTGAAGACGTTTTTCCCACAGTTGTTTTAACTCTGAAAAGGGGACGCGCAGGGCAATTGCCGCAGCAGTTTGATAGTTGGCTAAGCGTAAACTGAGAGGGCTTAACCCTGCGAGGTTCTGCAATAACCAATCCACTTCTTGGGGAGGAATGCCCCGCGCGATCGCGGCTTGGCAACTTTCCTCCCGCCAACACGCTAACTCTTGACCAGAAACCATCTGCTGTTCGTGGATTTATTGAGCTTGTTGGATGTTTTGTTCAGACACCGACTGCAAGAACTCTAGAGATTCTTGAGAAGGCACTAAAACCACTTGTTTCAGTTGCTCGTCATTTTTCTCTTCTAAGGTCTGCAGCATACTCTGCAAGGTCACCACATCAATTTGTACCGACTGCGCTTGTTCAGGCTGGCTTTGCTTAAATTGCTCTACCATCTGCTGCAGTTGACTTTTTTCAAAGAACATGGGGATAATTTGCTGACCTTCTCGTTCAACCATTAAATAGCCTTCATTGTCACCCCCACGGGCAATAAAAAGAGGCACTCCGGAAAAATTCTCGACCTGTTGACCTCGGGATTGCAATAAAGAAAGAGCCGATTCCACTTCTTCTTCCATGGGAACGTAAGCGAAATCTAAGCCGTTGTCTTTATTTTCATTTTCCTGATCCAATTGGTAAACTCGACCCAATGAGAGGGCAACCACTTGCACCTGTTGTCCTAATTCAGGGTTCTCTTTCTTTAAACGACTGACAAATTCTTGAGCATCCCTTTGACTAATAAACACGCCAGCAACACGACTATCATTCTCCCCGGAGGCAACTAAGGGAGAACCGTTCTCGTTAGCAACAGTGAAAACAGGAACTTGCTGGAGTTTTTGAATAATTTCGGGCTGGGGTAGGGCAAGACTATCAGGTGTCATTCCTAAGAGTACGCTCACCATCGCACCACTGCATAACCCAAGGCGAATTCCCCAATTTCTTAAAAATTTCATTATGATTTCAACCTAATTCATTACAAGTGTTACATTATATTCTGACGAATTATTTCCGCCTTGTGTAGGGTGTTTCGTGATAGTTCCTCAATTGTCACTTGAGATTTTCTAATTCACTATTTTTCTCGATCTGATATCTTTTAATCGTTCCTCATTTTTTATCCTTGATAAATCAACTCTACACCCCCTGAAGGAACAATCGTAATCCCTCTACGGACGGGTTTAATCGGTAGTTGCGGTGCCAGTTTTAAAGCGGAATTGGCAAAAATTGTACCGAAAATTAATTTCATTTCATACAAAGAAAATGCAGCACCAATACAAGCACGACTGCCGCCACCGAAAGGGAAATATTGATACGGACTAAATTGATGACTTAAAAATCGCTCTGGTTGGAAGGATTGAGATTGGGGGAAAGTTGCTTCCCGATGATGTGCCAAATAAATACAAGGGACTAAAATGGTTTCTGGTAAAAAGGACTGATGATGAAGTTGAATTGTTTCCTGAACGATTCTGGGCTGAGCAATTAAAGCAATCGGATAAAGTCTCAGTGTTTCTTTGCAAATAGCATCGAGATAAGGCAGTTCTAGTAAAGCTTGCGGCGAGGGAGAAGTGCCTAAAGACTTCAGTTCCGTATTGAATTGGTTCCAAATTTTTGGGCAAGAATAAACCCAATAAAACATCCAAGCCAAAGCAGAAGCTGTTGTTTCATGACCTAGAAATAGAAGTGTAATCAACTGATCGCGCAGCTCTTGATCACTCATACCATTGCCATCTTCATCTTGAGCGGATAATAGCAAACTTAAAACATCCGTGTCTTGAGAATAGTCTTGTTGCCGACGTTCTCTAATTTCTTCGTAAATCAAAGTATCGATTGCACCTTGTTTACGGAGAAAGTAACCCCAAGGGCTGTACTTTCCGAAATCGATTTGTAAGGGCGGAAAGAAAAATAAACTAGAATACAAGGGGTTTGTAATAGCTTCTAGCAGTTCCGTAATTGATTTTTCAAGTTGGCGCGATCGCGCATCGGATTTGATGCCAAAAACCACACGTAAAATAACTTTTAATGTAATGTTAGCTGTTAATTTCCGGCTCGAAAAAGGCTGATTTTTTGGCAGCGTGGATGCCAGTTCTTTTGTTAATTCACAAATTACATCCTGATAGAAGTGCATCCGCTTGCCATGTAGGGGCGGCATTAATAACTTACGCTGCCGCAAATGTTCTTCTCCATCGAGCATAATCAGGGATTGATTGCCGGTAAAAGGGCGAAAAACATGAGTGATTTTTCCTAACTGAAATTGTCCGGGAGGCGCCGTAAAAATTGTTTCGATGGCTTGCGGATCACCGACAAAAAATACATCAGGCGACTGATTCCCAAGAATTCTTGCGGAAAAAAGATCTCCATAGCGACGTTGGTATTTTTGAAAAAAGCGAATCGGGTTAGCAATTAGCTCTAAGGTTTGCAAGAGTGGAGGGGTTTCTAAACCAGGAATTGTCTGTTTCATAAAGGTTGAATAATGGAAATTCGACAAGATGTCTTTTGACGAATCTACAAGAAATCACTTATGCTCTTATAGCACTTATTCTCGAGAAAAAAGAAACAATGCGACTCTCGCTCAAAAAACAAAAATTATTTAATATTGGCGTGGCTCCCCATGATGGTATCTTCTGCATTGGAATCTCTCCTCATGGTTTAATCTCCATTGGCGCAATTCCCCACGGTTTAATCTCTATTGGTTTAATTCCCATGGGGTTGTTTTCAGTGGGATTAGTCTCAATGGGCATTCTATCCATTGGTCAAATTACAATGGGCTTGGTCAGCGTCGGACAAAAAAATATGACGATTATTGAGTTAAATGTAGGTGAGGTTGCTTCCGAAAAGCAATTAGAGTCTGAAGGAATGGAAGGTCACAATCATTAATCAGTTTCTAAAACCATTTTGACGCCACCAGCGGGGGCAACCGTGACCCCTCTTCGTACCGGCTTGACTGCCTTTTCTTCAGCTAAATTTAATGAAAATTGTTTCAAGATCGTAGCTAAAACAATTTTCATCTCCATTGGCGCAAAAGCATCGCCAATACAGCGACGGATTCCGCCACCAAAAGGCATAAATTCGTAAGGACTAAATTCTTTTTCTAAAAACCGTTCAGGTTGAAACTGATTGGGGTTAGGAAAAATATCTTCTCGATGATGTAAAAGATAAATACAAGGTGTTAGCAAAGTGTCTGGGGGATACTCATAATTGCCAATCCTGATCGTTGATCGCGTGACGCGAGGAAACGTCATAATTGCCACGGGATAAATGCGCAAAGTTTCCTGACAAAAAGCATCTAAATATGAAAGTTGATTGAGGGTTTTGATATCACTCAAATCAGTAATATGTTCTAATTCTGCTAATAGTTTGTTTTTGACCGCGGGTAACTTATAAATCCAATAAAATGCCCAAGCCAGTGCGGTTGCGGTAGTTTCATGCCCCGCAAAGAGTAGAGTGATCAGTTGATCTCGTAATTCCGCATCACTCATCGGTTGTCCGGCCTCATCTTTAGCAGACATCAGTAAACTTAAAACATCTTTGCCTGCGGTTTGATTATTATTTCTTCGTTGTTCAATTTCACTTTGCAGTAACTGATGAATCGCTTGCTGACGATTTAGAAAATTACGCCACGGACTACCAGGAAAATCTTTTTGTAAAGCAGGGAAAAACAGTAAACTAGAGCGCAAGACCGATCCTCCTGCTAACTCCAATGATTTGGTGAGACGACTTTTTAGTTGGATATGACGCTCAGAATCAGAAATGCCAAAGACGGCTTGCATGATTACTTCTAGAGTAATTTCTTGCATAGATGACCGCATCGAAAACGGTTGATTCACCACCCAAGCTTTGGCAACTTTTTCGGTTGTTTCAACGATAATGTCCCCATAATAACGAATTTTTTCGCCATGAAAGGGGGGAAAAACAAGTTTGCGTTGTCGAGAATGATCAGTGCCATCTAAGAGGAGGATTGAATGTTCACCAACAATGGGTAATAAAATGTAATTCCCTTTTCCACTGTCAAAATTATCAAAATCTTTGCTAAGAATTTCTTTGATGCTTTCGGGATCAGAGAAAAACACAAATGGTTTATCAGGGCGCAACTTGAGTGTAAAGGGATCACCATAGGTTTGTGTTGACTCTTCTAGCAATTTTAAAGGGTTATTTGTCCACTGAATCAGTTGCAGGAAGCTGGATTTTTGAGGACCAGGAGGAAGTTGTTGGGTTACGGGGTTCGTCGTTGTCATAGTACGTTTTGTGGACACTGAATCATTTTGCAGTTTAACTTATCCCGTTTTTCCGATATCCTCATAACTATCGAGAATTGCCCTAATTAAACGACATAATCTTGATACTTATCTAATTCGGTAGCCAACTCTCACTGGCGTCACCTTTTCTCCTATAATGACCCGTGTGATGAAATGGATGGAATCCTAATTCATGGCTAAGTATTTATTTTTATTTGGCATTATTATTGTCATTGTTGGTTTGACGTCTGGTTATGTGGCTAGTGAGTGGTTACCGATTCCCTTGGGATTAGTGGTAGCCGGTGGCGTAATCGTCATCATTAGTTTAGTCTTCCTGACTCGACCCTTCTGGCAGCGACGTTCAACGCAAGCGAATTTAAATGCAGTAATTGCTACCATGGCGCTGTTGGTGATTGTTGGCTTGTTGAATTTTCTTGGCATTCGCTATGAAAAAACCATTGATTTAACAGAAAATAATCTTTATACGCTTGCCCCCCAATCAAAGCAATTAGTGTCAGAATTAAAACAACCGTTAACGGTTTGGGTCTTTAGCGATCCTCCATCTCAGGAAACCGAACGGTTATTAAAAAATTATCAGCAACAGAACGAGAACTTTCAAATTGAATTTGTTGATCCTCAGACCAATATTGGCAAAGCAGAAGAATTTGGTGTGGAATCTTATGGGGAAGTTTATGTTGAGTATGGGGATCAAACGCAGTTTGTGCAACAAGTGAGTCAGGTGGAACCGATTTCGGAAGTAGAACTCACCAGTGCGATTCAAAATGTCCAGCGCGATCGCGTTTCGTTTGTCTACATTTTGCAAGGACATGGGGAACCGCCATTAGAAGCGGTGCAAGGGGGATTATCTCAAGCAGTTGCCAGCTTGGAACAGCAAGGTTATCAAGTCCAGCCGTTTAATTTTGCTGAAGAAACCAATCTCCCGAACTTAGCCAATAGTGTCTTAGTGATTGCATCTCCTCAGCGAGAATTATTTCCTGGAGAAGTCGATGCCATTGCCAATTATTTAGCAGAAGGGGGTAGCCTTTTATTACTGCTGGATCCCGATAGTAACAGTGGGTTAGATCCCATTTTAGAAACCTGGGGCATTCAACTTGATGATCGCGTCATTGTCGATGCCTCGGGACAAGGACAAGTATTGGGGTTTAATGTGGCAACGGCTTTTGTGACGCGTTATGGCGATCATCCCATTACCAATCCCTTTGGCAATGGAATTTCTATTTATCCCCTCTCTCGTCCCGTTGATGCCGTGGAAAAAGAAGGAATTACTGCCACCCCTTTAGCTTATACCAGTGAAGCCAGTTGGGCAGAAAGTGATACCACTCAAGAACAATTAGAGTATAACCCAGAGCGCGATCGCGCTGGACCGTTAGTGATCAGTTTTGCTTTAGATCGCGCCGAAGCATCCTCCTCCCAAAGCGAAGAAGAAACCGAAGCTTCGCCTGATCAAACCGAGGAAACACCGGAAACCGAAGCCTCGCCTAATCAAATCCAGGAAACACCGGAGACCGAAACACCGGAAACCGAAGCTTCGCCTGATCAAACCGAGGAAACACCGGAGACGGCAACAGAAACTAGCAGTAACGGTGAGGAAACTCCAGATACAGCCAGTGAAGAAACCACTTCTCCCGAACCGAGTTCAGAAGCAAGAGTGGTTGTATTTGGCGATTCTGACTTTGCGACCAATGGTTTGTTTGTGGAACAACTGAACGGAGATATGTTTTTAAATGCCATTGACTGGCTGGCGAATAGTGATACAGCAGCTTTAGCCTTGCGTCCGAAAGAAGAAACAAATCGACGGATTAATCTTAGTCCCCAGCAAGCAGCAATTCTCAGTCGAACCGCAATTGGGATTGTTCCCCTCTTGGGGTTAATTTTGGCACTCATTAGTTGGTTGAGGCGGCGTTAACCATGCAGAAAACAACTCTTGTTTTAGTACTCATCGCTTTGGGATTAGGGGGATATGTTTATTTTTATGAAATACGCTCTCCATCCCAAGAAGAAATTGCAACAAAATCTCAGCAAAGTTTATTTTCATTTACGGAAGAAGACGTACAACGTCTGGAAATAGAAAAGGAAACGGGAGAAACTTTTGAGTTCGTGCGTTTAGAAACCACAGCCAGTTCTTGGCGGATGAAACGCCCCGAAGGGGCACCTGCAGAAGAAGGGGCGATTGTCTTTTTATTAGATTTATTAGTGAAAGAAAGTAGTAGCAAGACGTTTACAGCAGAAGCGAATCAATTAGAAAATTACGGTTTAGATAATCCCTTAGCAACTATTAATGTTGAATTGCAAGATCAGATTAAGCACCAAGTGCTTTTAGGGAATCCCACCTTTGATGAAAAGCAAATTTACGCCCAAATCAACCCAGAAGACGGTGAAACCCAAGAAATCTCAATTCTTCCCATTGATTTTCAATATGCCGTCGAACGTTCCTTATCCGAATGGAAACAATCTCCTCCAGCAGAAGAACAAGAGACACCAGAGAGTGATTTACCCTCGCCACCGGGAGTAGATAGTAACTCCTCTCCTTCACCCTCTGAGGAAGAGGAATAAATAACCGCCAAAATAGCAGAGGAGGACTAAAAAACTTTCAAAGCCGATATTGGCAATGCCATATTTTTCTCGACGTAGGAGTCCTAAGAGCAGAATACTGGTAATGAGGAGGGTGAGCGCGATCGCGAAAATTTCATTGCTGGTAATGGCTTGATAAATCGACCCTTGATTATAGGCAAAGTCAGAAATCGCTAAGAACAAAACATCAAAACTATTGCCTCCCATCACCCCTCCCACTGCTAAGGTTAATGCCCCTTCTCTCACCGCAGCAACCGTTGTTACTAATTCTGGCAGCGAAGTGACAACAGCGGTAAAAATTCCTCCCATGACGGACTCAGATAGCCCTGTCTTTTCAGCAAGCACTAACCCACTCTTGGCAATCAAATATCCCGCTTCTCCTAATAATCCTGCGAGGAGAATAAACTGACCCCAAAGCTTTAGTAGAGACTCATTTGCCGCTATCTCCGCTGGTTCATCAAAACGGGTTTGTTCGGTTTTGCGCGGTCGCCACATCGGTCTGGTGCGGACTTCTGAAGTGAGGAACAGTCCGAAAAGATAACTGAGAATCAAGACTCCAGATACGGGATGAATCCAACCCCAAAGGCTAATTTCTGGCGTTGCGATCGCGAGTAAAGGGAGGGAAAGGAGGGTAATTAGTAACGTTCCTTGGATTAAGTTAGCCACGGATGCTGCAGCGTGTTCCAGATTAGCCCGGCGATAAAAGATATCCGCGATCGCGAGAAAAGCCGTTTGCGCAGCAATCCCCCCAATCGCATTACTAATCGCTAAACTCGGATGATTGTTGGTTGCAGCGGTCACAGAAGTAACAATTCCCGACAGAGACGTGCTTCCCCCCAAAAAAACTGCACCAATCATCGCTTCTCCCATCCCGGTTTTGTCGGCGAGGCGATCAGAAAGTTTGGTCATGCGCGTCCCTAGCAGCGCGATCGCGCCAGCGCAAAAGATAAAAATTAAGAGACTTGTGGTTACAGACAAACTCA